>NZ_LXYF01000049.1:0-52894 GCF_002894065.1 Sphingobium sp. SA916 | reverse complement strand
CTGCGGCGGCGGCCGGCGCGATCCGCCCGACCCCGGCGGGCGGGCGGGAGACCGGCGCGCGATAGGCGGCGATCCGATAGCCGTCAGGCGCGAACAACGGCTCCGCCGCCACGGGCGCCGCGCAAAGCAGCAGAGCACCGGCCCAGATCGTCCTCCTCATCCCGCTTCCCTCCCCATCCGACCCAAGGACCAATGGTAGCGCATTGCGCCAGCCTTTAGACCTGCACCAAGGGAGAAGGATGTGAAAAGGCGAAGCTACGCAGCCATGACCCTGGCCCTGCTCGCGCTGGCGGCGGGGGCGGGCGCATCCACGCCCGCCGATCCGCTGGAATCGCCGATGTGGGAAGCCCATGCAAAGCTGCTGTTCGGCAACGATCCGGTCCGCTTCGACCCGCGGGTGAAGGTCGATTTCCCCCAGATCGCGGAGAACCAGCGCAGCTTCCCGGTCGCCATCGACGCCCGCGCGATCCCCGGCGTCCGGCGCATCGTCCTGATGGCGGACCTCAACCCGATCCCGATCGCGGTCGACTATCGCCCGACGGACAGCGAAGCCTATCTCGCCACCCGCATCAAGCTGGACCAGCGCACCCCCGTGCGCGGCGCGGTGCAGTTGGCGAGCGGCGAATGGCTGGTGTCGGGCGGCTGGATCGACGCGGCGGGCGGCGGCTGCTCGACGCCCCCGGTCAGCCGGGTCAAGGGCGACTGGGCGGACCATCTGGGCGAGATCAGGGGCGAGGCCTGGCCCGTCGCGGGGCCGGTCGACGCCAGCCGCCTTCGCCTCAACTTCCGGCACCCGATGGACACCGGGCTGGTCGACGCCATTCCCACCTATCATCTGGAACGACTGACCGTCAGCGACGCCGCCGGTCGCGAACTGGGCCGGATGGAAATCTGGGCCTCGGTCGCGGAAGATCCGGCCATCACCCTGATCCCCCATGCGGCGGCGGGCGACATGCTGGCCGTCGATGCCCGCGACACCAATGGACGCGATTATCACGCGGCGCTGGCCGTCGCGCGCCAGTCGCCCCTGCCGCGATGATGCTGACCCGGCGCAGGCTGATCGCGGGGAGCATGGCGCTGGCCGCCATGCCCGCGCAGGCGCGGCGCAGCTATGCGATTGCCCCCGTCCCGGTCGCGGACGGCATCTGGATGATCCACGGCGCGGACGCCCCCATAGAACCGGCCAATGGCGGCGCCATCGCCAATATCGCCATCATCGCCACGCCCGCTGGAACAGTGCTGTGCGACTGCGGCCCGTCGCTCGCCTATGGACAGGCGCTGCGCAAGGTGGCGGAGGGACTGACCGGCCAGCCGGTGGTCCGCGTCTATGTCACCCATCTGCATCCCGACCATGGCATGGGCATCGCCGCCTTCGATCCCCGGATCGTCGCGGCCCTGCCCGGCACGATAGAGGCTCTGGCGCGTGAGGGGCGCGGCTATTCGGACGCCATGTACCGGCTGCTGAACGACTGGATGCGCGGCACCGAACTGGTGCTGCCGGGCCGGCCGATCGCCGCCGGACGGGAGGAGTTCGGCGGGCGAGGGCTGCGGCTGCTGGCGCTTTCAGGCCATAGCGGCGCGGACCTGGCGCTGCTCGACGAACGCAGCGGCGTGCTGATCGGCGGCGACCTCGTCTTCCACGACCGCGCGCCCAGCACCCCGACCGCCGACCTCCCCGGCTGGCGCGCCAGTCTCGACCGGCTGGCGCGGGAACCGCATGGCGGCCTGATCCCCGGCCATGGCCCGTTCGATCCCAGCGGCCGGGCCGCCATTGCCCAGACCCGCGACTGGATCGACTGGCTGGACGAGGCGCTGACGCAGGCGGTGCAGTCGGGCCTCGACATGGTGGAGGCGGGCGAACTGCCGATACCGGCGCGCTTCTCCACCATGGCGGCGGCGCGCTATGAGCTGCAACGCAGCGTCTCCCACCTCTATCCGGGACTGGAGGCGCGGCTGCTGCCCCGCATCGACCGGCCCGGCTGATCCGCCCCCGGAACTAACGCCCCGTTCGCGCGTTCGGGCGCTGGTTAAAAAGGGGGGAGGATGCGATGCCCACGTCGGAATTCTTCAGGGAACAGGCGGAATTGTGGGAACGCCGCGCGGGCGCCGAAATGTCCCGCCACGCGCAGGACGCCGCCCTGGCCGCCGCGCGCAAATGGCATGACGACGCGAACTTCGCGGAGATGATGACGATCGGCCTCGTCGCCACGCCGCAGCCGGAAGCCCTCGTCGACCAGCCAGTCATCAAGGCCTAGAACCGCGCCTTCACCCCCGCATACCAGCGGCGCGGCGCGCCCGGCCCATAGGCGCGCGGATTGGACGCATCGGGGGCCTGCGCCATCTCCACCTCCCCGACGTCGCTGAACGTGCCGAAGGTCGCATATTTGCGGTCGAACGCATTGTGCAGTTCCCCGAACAGCGTCACCCCCGGCGCCATGTCGATCCCGGCGCGCAGGTTGACCAGCGCATGGCCTTTCAGCCGCGGCTGGTCATTGCCCTCGTCACCCACCAGATATTGCCCCGTCCGCGCGATCAGGTCGCCGCCGACCGACCAGCCGCGCCCGGCATAATCCAGCGACAGCGTCGCACTGTGGCGCGGAATGCCGGGCAACCGGTCCCCCGGCTGGACAAAGATCACCCCGTCCCCGTTCGCCGCCGGATTGGCGGGGCTGGAAAGCGCCAGGTCATGACGGTAGGTCGCATCGGTGAAGGCATAGCTGAACGCCCCCGAAAGGCCGCCGCGCACCGCCTTCAGGGTGAATTCCACGCCCTGCCGCCGGGTCGCGCCGATATTGCGGAACCAGGCGCGCCCCCGAATCGCCGACGCGACAAACTGAATGTCGTCGCGGTTGCGCGTGCGATAGGCGGACAACAGCCATTCCAGTCGGAACCCGCCCCATCGGCCCCGCCCGCCCGCGCCCGCTTCCCAGCTCCTGGCGACGATCTGCTTCAATGGCGGATCGGCGATGAAGAAATTGGCGAGGCTGCACGGCGCATTCTCGTCGGCGCAGGACAGTTCGGCCGGCGTCGGGGCGCGATTGCTCTCCGCATAGCCCACCCTCAGGTTCAGCCCCTCCGTCAGCCGGTAATCCAGTTCCAGCCCGGGGTTCAGCCGCCTGAACCGATGATCGCCGTTGAGCGCCGTGCCGATCCGGTCGCGCATCGCAATCACCACATGATTGTAGCGCAACCCGATCTCCGCCGAGAGCCGGTCGGTCAGCGGCAGCCGGTCCTGCGCGAACAGCCCCCAATAGCCGGCATGGGCGACCAGACCCACCGGCCCGATCGCGCCGTCCGCCTGCACGATGGCCGGCCCCAGCCCCTCGACGCCGCGATCCTCCGTCAGCGCAGCCAGTTCGGTCGAGGCGCCGAAGCGGCTGCGGCTCGTGTCATAGCTCATGCCGATGGCAAGGTGATTGCGCCCGCCCCACAGCGGCCGCTCGTCGATCATCTGGACCAGCACGCCCATCGCCCGGCTGTCCAGCCTTCCCCGATTGAGCACGCCATAGCCCTCGCCGCCCAGCACATCGGCAATCGTGCGGCCGTCCGCATCGGTCAGCAACGCCTCGTCCGCCCCCTCGACGGTCTCCAGGCAGAGCAGCCCGTCTTCGCACCCCTCTATGTCGGCGGCGTCGCCGTTCACCGTGCGCAGCTTCAACCGTTGCGCATAGAGCGTGCCCTCGATCCGCATCCCTTCCCCCAGCGCGACCCAGGGATGCAGGCTGATCCGGCCATAGCGCGCCCTGGCATTGTCCGGCCAGGTGAAGACGGCGCGCCGGTCCACCGCCAGCAACTCGACCGGCGCGACGCCATTGCCCGTCAGGTCCGTGTCGGCGCCGATCCACTTCAGATGCAGCCCGCCGCTCGCGGTGTCGAAACCCAGATCGGCATAGCCATTATGGAGGGTGGAGGGCGAATGGTCGCGCCAGCCATCCTCATGGCTGTACTGGAACGCGCCGAATGCGCTGAAATCGCCCTTCCGGAACCCGCCCGCCACGCTCGCCTCCCGCGAACCGAAGCGTCCGCCGGTCAGGCTCGCCTCCAGCCCCGGATCGCTGGTCCCGGTCTTGGTGTCGATCACCATCGCCCCGCCCAGCGCGTTCAGGCCATAGACGGCGCTGCTGTCGAACAGGGTAAGGCTGCGGATCGCCGCCTCCGGCAACAGGTCGAAGGCGACCGTGTCGCCAAAGGGCTGGTTGAATCGCGCGCCGTCGAGATAGACCGCCAGCCCCTGCGCCTGCCCCTGCAGCGGGGAGGCGGTGAAGCCGCGATAGACCAGATTGGGCTGCCACGGATTGCCCTGCGCGTCCTGCAGGGTGACGCCGGCGATGGACCGGGTGAGCGCGCCCAGCAGATCGGGCGTTCCCGCGCGGCTGATGTCCGCGCCGGTCAGGCGCAGCGCATCGTCGGCATCGATCGCGCCGCCGGGGGCCGTGACGACGATCGGCTGCCGGTCCGCATCGGCGCCGGCGGTATCCGCCCATGCGTTCTGCGCGGTGGCCTGCCCCGCCAGAATCGCCCATGCCGCGCCGGCCAGCCACATGCCCTTCCTCATCCCCGTGCCTCTTCTTCTTTGTTCCCCAACGGCCAGGCCATTGTCCAGCCATGAAAATGGGGCCGCATCCCTGTTAGGATGCGGCCCCGCCCCGTGACATTGTTCCTTCGGTCGGGATCAGAAGAACAGGATGGCCCCCGCCGCGATGGCGTCGGAACTGGCCTGATTGCCGTTATGCGCTTCCGATCTGGTGTGGACATATTCGCTCAGCAGCGTGACCCAGCTTGTGAGGCCGTAGCGGACCTGCCCCACCCAGCTCGAATTCTTGTCCACCAGCGTCGGGTTCGCCAGCGCGTCGGCGGCATTGGCATAGTCGAGATTGCTCTCGCCATAGCTGCCCCCGACAGAGAATTTTCCGAAGCTCGCCAGCCCCTGCAGATAGAAGCCATGGCTGTCGCGCTTGTTGCCCAGCCCATCGGTGTCGAACAGGTTGAGCGCCGTCGTGCCAAGGCCCGAAGCGTCATAATAGGTGCCGACCAGCGTCAGCGGCCCCACCGTCACCTTCGCGCCCGCGTCCCAGCCCCAGCTCGTATAGGCCGGCCCGGCGATCACATCATGCTTCTGCCGGATGCCCGCCGCCCACAGGCGGGTGCCCACGCCGCCGAACTTGCCGTCATAGACCAGCTTGCCCTGGAAGCCCGGCTCCTTGTTGGCCTCGTCCGGTCCGGTCAGCGAGGACAAGGGCTCGAAAATGCCGATGCTGGCGGTGAAGCCGCTGAAGCTGGGCGTGGTATAGGTGATCTGCGGCTGGAAATCGGTGTAGATATAGCCGACGCCGATCCGCCCCAGCGTGGTGTTGGACGGCGCGACATTGCCCGCCGGCGTGCCCGACGACAGCAGGGTGATGTCGTTCAGGATCTGCTCCGAGGCGAACAGGCCGATGTCGCGGCCGATCTTCACCTCGCCAAAGCCCGGACGGCCGAAGGTCAGGTAGGTCTGGCGGAAATCGATGCCCGCCGTCTGGAGCCCGCGCGGATTGCCGGGGCTGTTCGCGCCGCTGCCCGCATAGCTGACGGAGTTGATGCCCGGATACATGCCGAAATGCGCGCCGACGTCCCAGCCGCCCTGCCTGGTCATGACCTCCACCTTCAGGAAGCCGGGCAGCAGACCGTTGCGGATGGCCGAACTCTTGCCACCCACCGTCGCCACGCCGCCGACGACGCTGTTGGTGGCGCTGGGCGCCTCGCCATTGTCATGGACGTAGAAGCCATTGACCGATCCGGAGAATTTGAGCGTGACGTCGCCCATTTCGAAGCCGACACCGCTGTCGGTCATGCGGACGCTCCGACCGCCGCCCGACGCATCCGGCGTCACCGGCGGCGCGGCCGGCGCGGCAGCGGCCTCCGCGCTCTCATTCTTCAGCAGTTCCTGATATTCCTCGTCGGAGAGGATTCCCTTTTCATGCAGCCGCTTCAGCAGATCGGCGGTGGTCCCGGCCATCGCCGGCGTGGCAGTCGCGCAAAGCAGCCCCATGGCCGCGCTCGCGAGGAGCAGCGTCCTTTTCATAACATCCTCCCTCTTTTGTGCCGGTCAATGCCCCCGGCTGAAGAGAGATTGAGGCCGGCAGGGCGCGGCGGAAATTGGACTTAGGGCCTCCTCCCTTGGGAGGAAGGGACGCATGGCTCCAGGCCGCAGGCGGCGCCTGCGCGGACGCTCGAAGCAAGGGCGCGGCGCGCAAGAGCCCGGTTCAGACAGGAGGAATCAGGCACTACTTTGGTCGAAGGGCGCATGGATGTTCGCGCGGAGAGCATCCGCGGCAAGGGTCAGGATCTTGACCTTACGCCGCCAATCGCAGGCAGTTGCGTCCGCTATGCTTGGCGTTGTAGAGCGCCTTGTCCGCGGCCTCCAGCACGGCCTGCCCCTCGCTCTGGCCGCCCAGCGCCACCAGTCCCGCGCTGAACGTCACCGGGATCACCTCGCCCGAATCGATCTGCACCGGATGGGCCGTGACCATTTCGCGCAGCCTTTCGCAGATCATGCTCGCCCGCACGACGTCGGTGCCGCTCAGCAGGATGGCGAATTCCTCCCCGCCCAGACGGCCGATGCTGTCGACGCTGCGCAGTCCGGGACGCAACCGCTCGACGAAGCCCGCCAGCACGCGGTCGCCCGCGCCATGGCCGTAGCCGTCGTTGACCGCCTTGAAATGATCGATGTCGATCAGCAGCAGGCAGGCCCGCGCGCCATGCCGGACGCGCAGCATCTCCTCCTCCAGCTTTTCGAGGAAGGCCCGGCGGCTGTCCGCCCCGGTCAGCGAATCCAGCGCCGCCACCTGCTGAAGCGCGCGTTGCCGCGCCTTGTGCCGGGACATGTCGCGGATCGTGCTGACAAGGCCGGTGGGCAGGCCGCGCTCGTCGACCACGGCGCGGGCCACCATCTCGCACCAGTCGCTGCCTTGCGCGGAAATGAAGGGGCGGAATTCCACCGTCTGCACCTCGCCCGGCTGCTCCAGCGCCCGGTCCAGCGTCGCGATCACCTGTTCCCGGTCCGCCGGGTCGACCAGATTGGCCGCGTCCTGCCCGACCAGCAGTTCCGGCGCGCAGCCGATCTGTTCGGCCGCCGCGGGGGAGGCATATTCGATCACGCCGCCAACGCTGATGTTGAGCACCACGTCGCCGCTATTTTCCGCAATGGCGCGATAGCGGGCCTCGCTTTCCTGCAACATCTGGAACAGGCGGCGGCGGCTGTTCAGCTCCGCAGCGATCGGCATCGACAGCAGGAAACTGAAGGCCAGGAAGAGCTGGAAGAACTGCATCCGCTCGCCCAGCGTGCCGGGGATCATGTACAGCGGCCCATGACCGGTCATGGTCGCCATGCCGCCGATGATGGCCAGGATCATGACCGAAGCCGCCGCGCCCAGATTGCCCAGGCGGAAGACCATCGCGACCATCGGCAGCAGCAGCGCGAACAGCATCGGATAGCGCGCCGCGTAGAAGACGAAGGCGGTCGCCAGCGCGAACAGCAGCAGCAGCGCCAGCGCTTCCCACTTGCCCCTGCGCGAAGTCTGGCCGAACCAGCGCCGCAATTCGCCCTGCATCAGCATCATCAGGATCGGCGTGCAGGTCAGCGCGCCCAGCACATGCCCGGTATACCATTGCAGCAGCGATGCGCCGAAGGACACCGTCGTCAGCGCCGACGCGACAGTGGCGGCGGCCAGGCCCGCGATCAGATTGGCCGGACCGCACAGCGCCAGGATGAAGACGAACAGCGGCTGCATCGAACCGGCGAACTTCCCGCCTCGCGCGAAGCGGCGGCAGATCAACGCGACGATCAGCGCTTCCAGCAGGTTGATGCCCGCCATCGGCACGGCGGCGAGCGTCCCCATCCCCCACAGCGCGGTCGACAGCGCGCTGGCCATGCCGCAGGCGATCAGCGCCCACGGCCAGGAAGCGGTTCGCGATGTCAGCAGATAGGCCATCAACAGCGCGTTGGCGCCCCAGATGAAGGCCAATCCCCCTTCGAATCGTGAACTGGCAAGCGCCAGCGACGCCGCCAGGAAATAGGCGCAACCCAGGGCAACCGGTTCCACGCGGGAAGAAGGATGTCGAAGAGACGTCTGCATGTTCGCCCCGCCCTAGACGCTTATCGTTAAGATATACTCACGATGATGATTTTACACAGGGGAAAATCATGCCGACGCCAGCAATGCCTGCCATCGCCCCAGCCTTTCGCCTCTGACATCGTCCGGCAGGGCCGGGGCGAAGCTTCGCCGTTCCGCCCCCATGGCCCCCGCCGCCTCGGCAAGGGAGGGAAACAGGCCCGCGCCCACCGCCGCCAGCATCGCCGCGCCCCGGGCGGTCGTCTCCACATCGGCGGGGCGATCCACGCGCAACTGCAGAATGTCCGCCAGGTCCTGCGCGATCCAGTCATTGGCGCTCATTCCTCCGTCGATGCACAGGGCGCGCCAGGGCATGCCGTCGGCCGCGAATGCGCCAGCCAGGTCGTGAAGCTGGTGCGACAGCGATTCGAGCGCCGCGCGCACGATATGCGCCCGCTTCGTGCCCAGCGTCAGGCCATGGATCGCCCCCCTGGCGTCGGCGCGCCAGTGCGGCGCGCCCAGCCCCGCCAGCGCGGGCAGCATGGCGACGCCGCCGCTGTCCGGCACCGAACGGGCCATCGCTTCGCTTTCCTCCGCCGTTGCGATCAGGCGCAGTTCGTCGCGCAGCCACTGGATCAGGCTGCCCGCGACGAACAGCGACCCTTCCAGCGCATAGCTCGTCTCGCCCGGCAATCGACAGAGCAATGTGCCGAGCAGGCGGTGCCGCGATACCGGCACGCTACTCCCCATATGGGCAAGGACGAAGGCGCCGGTGCCCAATGTCGCCTTGGCGTCGCCGGGGGTCAGGCAGGCCTGGCCGATGGTCGCCGCCTGCTGATCCCCCATCAGTCCCCGGATCGGGATCGGCCGGCCGAACCATTGGTCCTGCGTCTCGCCAAAGGGGCCGATATTGTCGACGATCTCCGGCAGCGCATGCGGCGGCACGCCGAACAGGTCGCACAGCCCCCGGTCCCAATCGGCGGCGTCGAGCGCCATCAACTGGGTGCGGCTGGCGTTGCTGGCATCGCTGACATGCAGGCCGCCGGTCAGCTTCCACATCAGCCAGCTTTCGACCGTGCCGAAGGCCAGCGCGCTGCCCGCCGCCGCCACGGCGGGCGCATGATCGAGCAGCCAGCGCATCTTCGTCGCGGAGAAATAGGGATCGATCACCAGCCCCGTCCGCCGCTGGATCGCCTCCTCCTTGCCCGCCTCGCGCAGGGCGGCGCAATGATCGGCGGTGCGGCGGTCCTGCCAGACGATGGCGGGGGCCAGCGGCTCGCCCGTCCGCCGGTCCCACGCGACCACGGTCTCGCGCTGGTTGGTGATGCCGATGGCGGCGACACGGTCGGCCCCGCCCGCCAGCGCCACCATGTCGCGCGCGCAGGCCAGGGTCCTGTCCCAGATCTCCGCCGCATCATGCTCGACCCAGCCGGGCCGCGGATAATATTGGCTGAGGTCCGCCTGCGCCATGCCCAGCCGCCGCCCGTCCGGCGCATAGAGCATGGCCCGCGTCGACGTCGTGCCCTCGTCCAGCACCAATATCGGCCGTTCGCTCATGCCTTCTCCCCCAGCCATTCCCGGACATGCGCGGTCTGGCGCGCATCCAGACGCAGCCCCAGCTTCGTCCGGCGCCATAATATGTCGTCGGCCGTCATCGCCCATTCCCGCGCCACCAGATAGCGCAGCTCCGCCTCGGTCAGGCCATGACCGAAATGCGCGCCCAGCGCCGCCATGTCCCGCGCCCCGTCCAGCCACTCCCAGGCGCGGGTGCCATAGGCGCAGGCGATCCGCTCCGCCGAGGCATAGTCCAGGAAAGGATAGTCGCAGCCCAGGTCCGCGATCAGCCGGTCGCGCCCCTGCATCGGGAAGTCGCCGCCCGGCAGCGCCGCCTTCGCGGTCCAGTCGCCGCCCGACAGGCTGGGGAGAAAGGGCTTCAGCATCGCCACCGCCTCCGCGGCGAGGTGGCGGTAGGTGGTGATCTTGCCGCCGAACAGGCTCAGCAGCGGCGCCTCTCCGTCCGGCGCATCAAGCTCCAGCCGATAGCCGCGCGTCGCCGCCTCCGGTCTTCCCGAACCGTCGTCGACCAACGGGCGGACCCCGGCATAGGACCACAGCACATCCTGCGGCGCGATGCTCTTCCGGAAATAACGGTTCGCCCCTTCGCAGAGATAGGCGATCTCGTCGGGATCGGGCCGGACATCGTCGACCGGTCCCCGATGATCGCGATCCGTGGTGCCGATCAGGGTGAAGTTCCGCTCATAGGGCAGCGCAAAGAAGATGCGGCCATCGGGCAGTTGGAAGAAATAGGCGAAGCCATGGTCGAACAGGCGCGGCACGACGATATGCGATCCGCGCACCAGCCGCATGTGGCGGTCCGTTTCGCCATGGGCGCGATGGAGCAGGTCCAGCGCCAGCGGCCCGGCGGCGTTGACCACGGCGCGCGCGCGGAAGCGCGGCATCGTTCCGTCCGCCGCCCGCGCATATATGGTCCAGCCGCCGCTTTCCCGTTCCAGCCGCCGCACCTCCGTCCGGCTGTGCACCTCCGCGCCCCGGTCGGCGGCATCGCGGGCGTTCAGGATGACCAGGCGCGCATCGTCCACCCAGCCGTCGGAATAGACGAAGGCCGTGCCGAAGCCGGTTTTCAGGGGCCGGCCCGCCGGATGACGGCGCAGGTCGACGCTCTCGGTCGGCGGCAGGGCGCGTCGGCCGCCGATATGGTCATAGAGGAAGAGGCCAAGCCGCAGCATCCAGCGCGGCCGCAGCCCCGGCACCCAGGGCAGCACGAAGCGCAACGGATGGACGATATGCGGCGCGATCGCCCAGAGCCGCTCGCGCTCCGCCAGCGATTCGCGCACCAGCCCGAATTCCCGATGCTCCAGATAGCGCAGCCCGCCATGGATCAGCTTGGTGGAGGCGGAGGAGGTGCCCTGCGCCAGATCGCCGCGCTCCAGCAGCAGCACCCGCGCACCCCGACCGGCCGCATCGCGCGCCACGCCGCAGCCGTTGACGCCGCCGCCGATCACGGCAAGATCATGGGCCGCCGGGTCCTTATCCCTTGTCACGCCGCCACCCTAGCGCGCTTCGGGGACGGGGGGAACCGAAACGGACTCGCCCCGGACAAGAGGCCGGTTCCGATGCTAGAGCCAATCGACATTCAGCCCTGACGGCTTGCAAATGACGCTTTTCCGTGCTTCCGGTGCTCACATACCTTGAGTAGGCTGCGCGCCGGGTCACGGAAAACCACCATTTTCGGCTCGTCATCATCTGAATGTCGATTGGCCCTAGTCGGCATCCGGATCGCGGAAATTGAGCCGGCGGGTCACGGTATAGTCCAGCACGCCGACCAGGAAATAGCTGATCCACTGCTTGACCAGCGTCGGCAGGCTGCGCTGGGCGCGGTGCGTTTCCAGCGTGATCTGGCGGCTTTGCGCGACCCGCCGGTCGATCAGGGCGCGCATATCCTGCGCGAAACCGGCGTCCTCGACGCGCAGCATGATCTCCAGGTTGAGGAACAGGCTGCGCATGTCGAAATTGGCCGATCCGATATAGACCGCGTCGTCCACCACGATCAGCTTCATGTGCAGCTTGCAGGGCTGATATTCCCATATCTCCACCCCGCGCCTCAGCAGCGGGCCATAGAGCAGGCGGGCCGCCGCGACGGTCGCGCCATTGTCGGACCTGGAGGGCAGTACGAGGCGCGACCCCTTTCGCCGCGCCGCCCGGGCGATGCGCTTCAGCATGCCGCGACCCGGCGAGAAATAGGCCTCCACCATGTCGAGCCGCCGCGCCCGCTCAAGGTCATGCTTCACAAGCTGCGCCCAGGGACTGAGCCGGCGGGTGGGACCGCCGATCACCCAGCGCATCGGCTCGCCCGGCGCGGTGTGGAGAGGGCTGTGCCAGTTGCGCACCATGCGGCGCAGCGTGCGGAATCGCTGCTTGCGCGTCGACACCCAGCGCCAGAGCTGGCCGTACCAGCTTGTCATCGCCTGCACCTGCGGCCCTTCCACCAGCAGGCCCAGGTCGTGCCAGCAATCCTCCGCCGGAATCCCGAAATAGCCGTCCTCGACGTTGAAGCCGCCCGTCAGCAGCCGCCGGTCGTCGGCGATCGCCAGCTTCTGATGGTTGCGGATCAGGTAGCGCGTCGAGCGCCGCGCCCCGAAGCGGCCGAAATGCCCGCCCGCCGCCACCAGCGGATCGAAGAAGGCAAGCGGCGTCGATCCCGATCCGAAGGCGTCGATCATCAGCGTGACCGCAACGCCGCGCCCCCGCGCCGCGATCAGCCGGTCGAGGATGAGTTGCCCGCTGCCGTCGGCGGCGAAGATATAATAATAAAGCTTCAGGCTCTCCCGCGCGCCGTCGATCAGGTCGACCAGGGCCTGCCGCAACGCCGGTCCCGTCTCGATCACGCGCAGGCGGTCGGCGTGCAGCGACAGGCCGATCTGTCCCTCGCCCTCCCACCCGCCATCACCCGGCCCTGCCTGCTGGATGCTCGCCATATTCCGTTCATGCCCGCATTCGGGGCGGCTGGCCACAGTTTATGGGCTTTTCATTGACTCTTAAGGCCTGCGCTGTTAGGCGCGCATTTCACCATTTCTCTTGGTTCAGGAGCGCCCGTTTGGCCCGCGTTACCGTCGAAGATTGCGTCGACAAGGTTACCAACCGTTTTGACCTCGTCCTGCTTGCCGCGCAGCGCGCCCGTGAGATTTCGGGCGGCGCCGAGCTGACTCTGGACCGTGATCGCGATAAAAATCCCGTCGTCGCCCTGCGCGAGATCGCGGAAGAGACCGTCCTGCCGGTGGATCTGCATGATTCGCTCGTCGCCTCGCTGCAGAAGGTGCAGATCGATGACGACGACACGCCGGACGAAATCGGCTCGATCGCCCAGTCGGCGGAGGCCCTGCGCCTGACCGCCGCCGCCCCGCCGCGCAACCAGAATATCGGCGGCGACTACGACGGCTGATCCAGTCACCAGTTTGGAGAGGGAATGAGGCCCGGCCTGCGCAAGCAGGACCGGGCCTCACCGTTTTGGATGCAGCTGGGCATGGCGTGCTTGGCCAATTGTCGCCACGGGTCGGTATGGCTCCTGCGAAGGCAGTGGCTCAGCGCCGCTTCCCGGGACTGCCTTGTGCGATCAGCCTCTAATGGGCCAAAACTCTCCTCCGAATGCCGGCGCAGCCGCCATTTCAGGGAACCGCCACGATCCCCCACGGCGCCGCCCCCACCGGGATCGTTCCCGTGACCTCGCCCCTGGCCAGATCGATCACGCTCACATTGTCCGAAAGGCCATTGGCCGCATAGGCCCGCGCCCCGTCGCCGCTGACCGCGACATGCCACACCCGCTTGCCCACGGGAACATAGGCGCGCACCTTGCGGCTCGCCACGTCGACCAGCGCGACATGATCCGCCCGCCCCAACGCCACCACCGCCGTCCGGCCGTCCGGCGTGAAACGGATGCCGCAGGGCAATATGCGATGCTCCGCCACGCCCGGAATGGCGAAATGCAGGGTCTCCACCACCTTGCGGGAGGCCGTATCGACGATCTGCACCGTCCCGCCCACCTCCGCCGCGACCCACAGCTGCGCGCCATCGCCCGTGAACTCCACATGCCGCGGGCGCAGGTCGACGGGCGTCGCGTCGATCATCTCCTTCTTCGCCACATCGACCCAGTTGACGACATTCTCCTCCTCCGAAGTCACCGCGACCCACCGGCCGTCCGGGCTTTGCGCCACGCCCTCGGGCTCGCCGCCGACGTCGACCTGGAAGGCGACGGTCCGGTTCGCCAGGTCGATGGCGGTCAGCGCAGCATTGTCCTCATTGGCGACGAACAGCGTCCCGCCATCGCGCGAGAGGAAGAATTGCTCCGGGTCCTCCCCGGACGGCAGCTCCGCCACGACCTTCCCCGTCGCCCGCTCGATCACCTGCACCGCATGATCTGTCGATGCGCAGAGATAGATATATCTGCCGTCCTTCGACACGGTGATCCCCCGTGGCCGGCCGCCGACCGCCCAGGTCGCGATCACCTTCGCGCTGGCCGCATCGATCACGGTGACGCTGTTGCCCCGCTCGTTGGAGACATAGAGCGTCTCCGCCCACGCGCTCACTGGCTGCGCGCTCATCGGAACCAGCATCAACCCCGCCAGAATGATGCGCTTCATATGCCCCGATCCTCTCCGCCGTGCCTCGTTATGCGTCATGTTCCTGCGCATAAGCGCTTATGGCTCTATAGCGCGCACAGCGTCACCGGGATTGTACCAACGGCCAATAGGGACGCAAAGCGCGCTGCCCTACACTCGCCCCAATCAATTCGGGTGAGGATTTCGAGCATGAATCTGGGACGCATTTCGCTGCTGGGCGCCATCGCCATATTGGGCGCGACCACGGCAACCGGCCTGATGGCGCACGGCAATGTGACGCCACAGGCCGTCGACACCTCCGCCCTGCCGGACATTGGCGAGGAATGGCTTGCGAAAAACCCCTATAGCGGCAATGCCAAGGCGATAGAGATCGGCCAGTCCGCCTATGGCCAGAATTGCGCCCGCTGCCATGGGCTCGACGCGGAAAGCGGCGGCATCGCGCCCGACCTGCGCTATCTCGAACAGGGCGAATCGGGCGACCAGTGGTTCGTCGAACGCTTCCGCCACGGCTCCAGCCATGATGGGAAGGTCTATATGCCGCCCTTCGGCGACGTGCTGGGCCAGAAGGCCGGCTGGGCGATCCGCGCCTGGCTCGAAACCAAGTTCCAGGGCTAAAGGCCATGCTCAGCCGGCGTGGCCTGATCGGCGGAGCGGGCGCGGCGATGGCGCTGGGGCTTTGCCCCGGCATGACCCACGCCGCGCCGCTGGGCAAGGTCAAGGAACTGGGCGTGCTGCGCGTGGTGGTCTACAAGGACAACCGCCCCTGGTCCTGGGAGGAGGGCGGGAAACTGGTCGGCCTCGACGCCGACCTGGCGAGCGCCATTGCCGGGAAACTGGGCGTGCGCGCCGACCTCGCCCAGCTCGTAGCGGATGAAAGCGCCGACGACGATCTGCGCCATGGCGTGTGGAAGGGCGGGCTGCTGGGCTTCGCGCCGGGCGACCTGATGTTGCACGTCCCCTTCGACCGGACCTTCGCCGCCCGCAACGACCAGGTGGCGATCATCGCGCCCTATTATCGCGAAAGCTTCCGTTTTGCGGGTACGCAAAACGCCATCGATCTGGAAGCGCCGCCCCCCGGCTGGCGCGGGCACAGGCTGGCGGCCGAACTCGACTCCATCCCCGATTTCTACCTGATCGGCTCCTTCGGCGGCATATTGGCGAAGGATGTGGCGCATTATCCCAGCGGCTCCGACGCGGTCGCGGCGGTGGCGGCGGGCAAGGCGGACGCCGTGCTCGCCAGCCGCGCCCAGATCGAGGAAGGGCTGCACCGCGGCGCGAAGGGCCTCACCCTGCGCAAGGGGCCGCTGCCCGCCTTCACCTCGCCCGGCTGGGACATCGGCATGGCGGTCAAGGAAAACAGCCGCACATTGGGCGATGCGGTGGAGGAGATTGTCGCCGCCATGGCCGCAAGCGGCGAGATGAAGGCGCTGTTCGCCACCTATGGCGTGCAGTGGACGCCCGCGCTGGCGGCAGGATGAACCCTGCCCTTTCCCTCCTCTGGAGGGGAAGGAGCCAAAGACGGAAGGACCGACCCAAGGTCCAATTGCTGCGCACAACGGGTGCAATAATCTGAAACAGTCGGGGGCGCGGAGCACGCCCTTTCAACAGAGGGAGGATGGAATGAAAGGACGTTTGACGCGAGCCCTGTCCGGCGCCGCGATCCTGGGCCTGGCGATTGCCGCCGCGCCATTGCTGGCCGAAGGCCCCACCGATGCGGACCTGATGAACGACGCGGCGACGCCCGGCGACGTCCTGACCTATGGCATGGGTCCGCAGGCGCAGCGCTTCAGCCCGCTGAAGGCGATCAACGCCTCCAACGTCGCGAAGCTGGTCCCCGCCTTCGCCTCCTCGCTCGGCGGGGAAAAGCAGCGCGGGCAGGAAGCGCAGCCGATCGTCTATGACGGCACCATCTACGTCACCGGCAGCTATTCGCGCCTCTTCGCCTTCGATGCGCGCACCGGCGAGGAAAAGTGGCAATATGACGCCCGCCTGCCCGAAGCGATCATGCCCTGTTGCGACGTGGTGAACCGGGGCGCGGCGATCTATGGCGACAAGATCATCTTCGCCACGCTGGACGCGCACATGGTCGCGCTCAACCGCCACACCGGCAAGGTCATCTGGAACAAGCAGACCGCCGATTATCAGGCGGGCTATTCCGCCACCGCCGCGCCGATGATCGTCAAGGGCAAGGTGATCTACGGCAACTCCGGCGGCGAATTCGGCATCACCGGCGCAGTGGAGGCCCGCGACGTCAACACCGGCGAACTGATCTGGCGCCGCCCGACGATCGAGGGCAATATGGGCACCCTCAACGGCAAGGATAACGGCATCACCGGCAAGACCAACGCCAGTTGGCAGGGCGACCTGTGGAAGACCGGCGGCGGCGCGACCTGGCTGGGCGGCACCTATGATCCGGAAACCAACCTGCTCTTCTTCGGCACCGGCAACCCCGCGCCCTGGAACAGCCATCTGCGCCCCGGCGACAATCTCTACACCAGTTCCACGCTGGCCATCGACCCCGACACCGGCGTCATCAAATGGCATTTCCAGACGACCCCGCATGATGGCTGGGACTTCGACGGCGTCAACGAATTCATCCCCTTCGACGCCACGATCAACGGCAAGCCGATGAAGCTGGGCGCGAAGGCCGACCGCAACGGCTATTTCTTCGTTCTGGACCGCACCAACGGCAAGTTCATCAGCGCCAACAAGTTCGTCGCGCAGACGACCTGGGCCAATGGCTTCAACAAAAATGGCCGTCCGAACTATAACGACGCCAACCGTCCCGGCGCGCCGGGCGAAGCGGCCAAGGGCCAGTCGGTCTTCGCCAGCCCCAGCTTCCTGGGGGGAAAGAACTGGATGCCCATGGCCTACAGCCAGGACACCGGCCTCTTCTACATTCCGTCCAACGACTGGGGCATGGACATCTGGAACGAGCCCATCGCCTACAAGAAGGGCGCGGCCTATCTGGGCGCCGGCTTCACCATTAAGCCCATTGCCGAGGATCATATCGGCGCGCTGCGCGCCATGGACCCCAAGACCGGCAAGATCGTCTGGGAATATAAGAACAAGGCGCCGCTCTGGGGCGGGGTGCTCTCGACGGCGGGCAACCTGGTCTTCACCGGCACGCCGGAGGGGTATCTGAAAGCCTTCGACGCGAAGACGGGCCAGGAATTGTGGAAGTTCCAGACCGGCTCCGGCGTGGTGGGCAGCCCCGTCACCTGGGAACAGGATGGCGAGCAATATGTGGCGGTGATGTCCGGCTGGGGCGGCGCGGTGCCGCTCTGGGGCGGCGAAGTCGCCAAGAGCTTCAAGGACATAAACCAGGGCGGCGCGCTCTGGGTGTTCAAGCTGCCCAGATAAGAGGACAAGAACGATGATCGTCATGGGACGCGGCAACCACATGCACTCCATTCCGGCGGTTCCGCCCGGCGCGATGCGGCTTGCCACGGCCCATGACTTGTCCGATGATCCGGGTCGAGGGGTGGGCCAGTATATGGGTGGCGAGGCAATCATGGAGCGGGTGCTGATCGTCGACGATCACCCCCTCGTGCGCGACGGGCTGCGCAGCGTGATCGCGATCAGCTTCGACAATTGCGACATCTTCGAGGCGGCAAGCATGGACGAGGCCGTCTCGCTGCTGGAGAAGCAGGATAATTTCGACCTCATCCTGCTCGACCTCAACATTCCCGACGTCCGCCGCCTGGACGGCCTGAAACTGCTGCGGGACCGTTTCCCGATCCTGCCGGTGGTGATGGTGTCGGGCGCCTTCGACCGCGCCATCGTGCAGGAGGCGCTGGCCGCCGGCGCGGCGGGCTTCATTCCCAAATCGCTGAAGCGCAGCGCCATCGTCGATGCGCTCCATCGGGTGGTGTCGGGCGAAATCTATCTGCCGGAGGCCATGGGAGAGAATGTCGCGCCCACGGCGGAGGAGGATGAGATCGCCCGCCGCATCGACAGCCTGACGCCGCAGCAGAAGACGGTGCTGGCGCATCTGGTGCGCGGGCGGCTGAACAAGCAGATCGCGCACGATCTGGGCGTGTCGATGACCACGATCAAGGCGCATGTCTCCGCCATCCTCCAGAAGCTGGGCGTGCTCAGCCGCACCCAGGCGGTGATCAAGGCCAATCAGGTGCATTTCCGCGCCGATTGAGCCCTTTTCCCCGATTTCTTCCCTTCTTCTCCAGCCGGTGGCCGGTTGTGTCGCCGCCCGGCGTCGGGCAGGATGGCGAAATGGTGGAGGCGACAGGGCAATGAGCGTCACGGTCCGGAAGGCGACGGTCGGGGATGCGGCCGCCATCGCCGCCATCTATGCGCACCATGTCCTGCACGGCACCGCCAGCTACGAGCTCGTGCCGCCGTCCGTTGCGGAGACAGTGGCCAGGATCGAGCGCGTGACCGGCCGGGGCTGGCCCTTCCTCGCGGCGTGCGACGGGGCGGAGGTGGTCGGCTATTGCTATGCGACGCAGTTCCGCGACCGGCCCGCTTATGCCTTTGCGTGCGAAAACAGCATCTATGTGGCGCAGGACCGGCGCGGCGGCGGCATCGGCCGGGCGCTGCTCGATGCCCTGCTGGACGCGGCCGGGGCTTTCGGCTTCCGCCAGATGGTGGCGGTGATCGGCGGCGGCGAACCCGCTTCGGTCGCGCTCCACGCCGCCTGCGGCTTCCGGCAGGTGGGCCGCCTCACCGGCATGGGCTGGAAGGCGGGCCGCTGGCTCGACACCGTCTACATGCAGATCGCGCTGGGCGGCGGCAATGCCACCGCGCCCGACGCCGCCCGGCCGTAACCGCGCGGCGGAGGGGGCAGCCGGGGCGATTGGTTATCGGCCGCAAATCTGCTATTCCTGATCCTATCGACGGCATTGGCCAGACCCGCCGCCCGCCCTTGTGCCGGCACCCGTTCCCGGCACCGCGCACGACGCCCCCCTGACCCATGTCCGCGGGCACAGGCCGATGGAGGATGTCATGGCGATTTCCCAAAGATTGCGCGGCTATATGGACCGCTGCGGCACCAGCTTCGACGAATGGCCGCATGAACCCTCGGCGGAGATGGCGCGGGCGGCGCAGGCGGCGCATGTCCCCGGCCGGCAGGTGGCGAAAGCGGTGCTGGTGCAGGCCGGCGACGAATATCTGCTGGCCGTCCTGCCCTCCTCCAAGCATGTCAGCTTCAACTTCCTGCAGCAATGGCTGGCCCGCGACGTCTCGCTGGCGGAGGAACATACGACCGCGGCGCTGTTCCCCGACTGCGAACTGGGCGCGCTTCCGCCGGTCGGCGCGGCCTATGGGCTGAAGACGATCATCGACGACGACATGCTGATGGATCAGGATGTCTGGTTCGAGGGCGGCGACCATCACACCCTCGTTCATATGAATGCGGAAAACTGGCGGCGGCTGCAAAAGGGCTCCGGGCATTTCGCGTTCAGTATTTAGAGAGGAAGGGGTGCCCCCTCCCGCGGCGGGAGGGGAGTCATGGTCCCCTTTCATCTAATAAATTCCACACTGTTATCGGAAAAATAACATGGCCTTCGCAGTTCCCCCTTCGCGGGGCATGGCCTAGAATCCGGTCCCGGAGAAGCTGAAAGGAATCGTGCAATGGACGCAAAGACGAGCAATGATCCGCTGGCCTGCCCCGTGAAGGAGCCTGCGGCGCTGCGATCCCTGCTGGGGCGCACCAACCGCGACTGGTGGCCGAACCAGCTCTCGCTCGACATCCTTCAGCAGAACGGCCTGTCCGGCAATCCGCTGGGCGACGATTTCGATTATGCGGCCGCCTTCAAGTCGCTGGACTATGACGCGGTGAAGAAGGACCTGACGGCCCTCATGACCGACAGCCAGCCCTGGTGGCCGGCGGACTATGGCCATTACGGCCCCTTCTTCATCCGCATGGCCTGGCACTCGGCGGGCACCTACCGCACCGGCGACGGGCGCGGCGGCGCCTCCTCCGGCTCGCAGCGCTTCGCCCCGCTCAACAGCTGGCCGGACAACGCCAATCTCGACAAGGCCCGCCGCCTGCTGTGGCCGGTCAAGCAGAAATATGGCCAGAAGCTGAGCTGGGCGGACCTCATGATCCTGGCCGGCAATGTCGCCATTGAATCGATGGGCGGCCCGGTCTTCGGCTTCGGCGGCGGCCGCGCCGACGTGTTCGAGCCGGAAAAGGACGTTTATTGGGGCACGGAGGAGTTCTGGGTCGGCCAGGAGGGCAATGAAACCCGCATCCAGCCGGAAAAGAACATGGTCCTCGAAAGCCCGCTGGCCGCGATCCAGATGGGCCTCATCTACGTCAATCCGGAGGGGCCGGGCGGCAACCCCGACCCGCTGCAATCGGCCCGCGACATTCGCGAAACCTTCCTGCGCATGGGCATGAACGATGAGGAGACCGTCGCGCTCACCGCCGGCGGCCACACCTTCGGCAAGGCCCATGGCGCGGGCGATGCATCGAAGGTCGGCAAGGAACCCGAAGGCGCCGACATCGCGCAGCAGGGCCTTGGCTGGCAGAGCGGCTATGAAAGCGGCGTGGGCGATCACACCATCACCAGCGGCATCGAAGGCGCGTGGACGCCGACGCCCCGGGCCTGGGACCACAGCTTCTTCCACATGCTGCTCGACTATGAATATGAGCTGGTGCGGAGCCCGGCGGGCGCCAAGCAGTGGCAGCCGGTGAACCAGAAGCCCGAAGACCTGGCCCCCGGCGCGCACAGCCCCGACAGGCGCGTGCCGACGATGATGACCACGGCCGACATGGCGTTCAAGATGGACCCGGAATATCGGAAAATCTCCGAGCGGTTCCGCAACGATCCCGCCGCGTTCGAGGATGCCTTCGCCCGCGCCTGGTTCAAGCTGTGCCATCGCGACATGGGACCGAAGGCCCGCTATCTCGGCCCCGAAGTCCCCGCCGAAGACCTGATCTGGCAGGACCCGATTCCGGCGGTCGACCATCCACTGGTCGACGCTTCGGACATCGCCGCGCTCAAGCAGAAGATATTGGCGTCCGGCCTCAGCGTCGCGGAACTGGTGACGACCGCCTGGGCGTCGGCCTCCACCTATCGCGGGTCGGACCATCGCGGCGGCGCCAATGGCGGGCGCATCCGGCTGGCTCCGCAAAAGGACTGGGACGTGAACCAGCCCGAACAGCTTTCCCGCGTCCTCTCCGTACTGGAGAAGATCAAGGCCGAGTTCGACAGTGCGGGCGCGAAGAAGATTTCGCTCGCCGACCTGATCGTGCTGGGCGGATCGGCCGCGATCGAGAAGGCGGCGGCGGATGGCGGGCGCAGCATCGAGGTGCCCTTCACCCCCGGCCGCGCCGACGCCTCGCAGGAACAGACGGATGTGCAGAATTTCGAGGTGCTGGAGCCGAAGGTCGACGGCTTCCGCAACTATCTGCCCGTGCCGTTCAGCGTGCCGGTCGAGGAACTGCTGATCGACCGCGCCCAGTTGCTGACCCTCAGCGCCCCGGAAATGACGGTGCTGGTCGGCGGGCTGCGGGTGCTGGGCGCCAATCATGGCGGGTCCGGCCATGGCGTGTTCACCGACCGTCCGGGGACGCTCAGCAACGACTTCTTCGTCAACCTGCTCGACATGGGCACGGCGTGGAAGGAGGTGGAGGGTCACAAGGACATCTTCACCGGCACCTGCCGCAAGTCCAATGAACAGAAATGGACCGGCACGCGGGTCGACCTGGTGTTCGGATCGAACGCGCAACTGCGCGCCCTGTCGGAAGTCTATGCCTCCGCCGACGCGGGCGACAAGTTCGTGAACGACTTCGTCGCCGCCTGGACCAAGGTGATGAACGCCGACCGTTTCGACCTGGCGGCATAAGGGGTCGGGCCGCTCCTTCGGGGGCGGCCCTTTCCACGGCGCCCTGCATGGGGTCGACGCTAAGCCTTTCGCTGAATTGAGCTTGCCCGCTTTTCATGCGACAGTGCCGCCGCCATGATGCGGAGACTCGCCGTGCATGATCATCTGAAGGATGCTGCCGAGGCAGCGGCCCTCACGGACAAGGAACTGGCCGCCATCCGCCGCAGGATGGGCGACCCGAAGAACCCGTCCGGGTTCGAGCAGGCCGTGCTGGACGAAATGGAAAGACGCCATCTGCAACCGCGCCACTGGTGATCGCCCCGGCGCTTGCTCCTGCGCCATGCTATTCCGCCAGGACGGTGCGCGGCGCGATCCCCAGCCCGCGCTTGATCGCGCGTTCCATCCGGCCGAAGCGGCTGAACTGGATGATCCAGGCTCCCCGCGCCCTGGGCGTAAGGTTGGCGCCGGTATAATGCAGGGTAAGCGGCGTATGGATGGTCAGCCCACCCGCCTCGATCGGGCATGCGACCCGCTCGCCGGCTTGCGGAACCGCCGCCTCCCGGCCCAAAGTGCCCGATATGCGCGTAACATGACCCCGGCGCGATGGCTGCCGGGGACGAACTCCATGCAACCTTGCTCAAGGCTGGTGTCCTGAAGCGGAATCCACAGGTGGAGCCGGGCAAGGCCCCCGGCATGCGCCCCGCCGCCCAGCTTCCGATAGGCGATGTCCTGATGCCATGGCGTGGTCGTGGCGGAATGCCCGGGCTTGAAGATGATATGGTCGAAGGCGAAGTGCATCGGCCCCGCAATGGCATCGACCAGCCGCTGGCTCCGCACGAACACCTCGGTCGCCATCAGGCGCGGCGCCAGGTTGGAGGCATAGCGTATCTCATGCTGGCTGAGCCGCGCAGGGCCGGCGCCCGCCAGCCCGCGCCCCATGTCCATCCGGAAACGGTCGCCGGGACGGACAGGATCATCGAGCGCCGCGACCAGCAAGCGGTGGATTTCGACGATCTCCTCCACGGAACGGGCGGAAAAGGCGTCCCTGATCACGGTGAACCCATCCCGGATCAGTGAGGATCGAGCCGTCGCGACGTCGAAAGCGCTCATAGCCCGCTCCATGATGTGGGGGATTCAGCCTATCACCGATGGCAAGGACGGGCGATCAGTGGGAACACCTAAAGCATCCGACCGGATCGACTTTCAGCCCCGACAGAAACAACCGCCTATTTCAACATCGTGCGCAGCAAGGCGCGCAGTTGCGCAGGCTTCACCGGCTTGCCCAGCAGCGGAATGCCCCAGCCGTCCATCCGGGCCTTCAGCGCCTCGCCCCGGTCGGCGGAGATCATCACCGACGGCACCGCCCGCCCGAAATGGCCGTGCAACCGCTCGATCACGGCATCCCCTGTCTCGCCGTCGTTCAGATGATAGTCGACCAGGATGACATCGGGCGCCTCGCCTTCCGAAAAGGCGGCGACCGCCTCCGCGAATCCCCCGGCCGTCGCCACGGTACAGCCCCATCCGCCCAGCAGGGTCGACATGCCGGTCTGGATCG
The DNA here is from genome assembly GCF_002894065.1 of Sphingobium sp. SA916. Taxonomy (NCBI): domain Bacteria; kingdom Pseudomonadati; phylum Pseudomonadota; class Alphaproteobacteria; order Sphingomonadales; family Sphingobiaceae; genus Sphingobium; species Sphingobium sp. SA916. The sequence continues at coordinate 29,321 of NZ_LXYF01000049.1, read as the reverse complement.
CCCGCTCATTGTCGACCACCAGCACCTTCAGCCCGCGCATCGACCGGTCGCTGCGCGGCGCGCTGCCCCCATCGCCCTCTTCCACCACCGCCTCGCCCTGCGGCACGCGGATGGAGAAGGTCGCGCCCTGCCCCGGCACCGATTCCAGCGTCACTTCATGGCGCAGCATGTCGCTCGCCCGGCGGACGATGGCGAGGCCCAGCCCCTTGCCGCCCGCCCCCCTGCCCCCCGGCGTGTCGAGGCGGCGGAATTCCTCGAAGATCAGTTGCTGCTTGTCGACGGGGATGCCGGGACCGCTGTCGGCGACGCTCAGCCTTATCCCATCCGCCTCCGCGACGCAGGCGACGCGCACCGACCCGCGCTGGGTGTAGCGCAGCGCATTGGACAGGAAATTCTGGAGAATCCGCCGCAGCAGCCGGATGTCGGAGCGGACCCAGACCGGGGCCGTCTCCACCGCCAGCACCAGCCCCGCCGAACGCGCCATCGGCGCGAATTCCGTCCGCAGCGTATCGAGCAGCCGATCGATGCGGAAATCGCTGATCTCCGGCTGGATCGCGCCCGCGTCGAGGCGGCTGATCTCCAACAGCGCCTCCAGCAGATCCTCGACGGAATCCAGCGCGGTGGACGTCTGGTTGACCAGCGCCCGCGTCGGCAGCGCCAATCGCCGGTCGCCCAGCGCCGCGACGAACAGCCGCGCCGCGTTCAATGGCTGCAACAGATCATGACTGGCCGCCGCCAGGAAGCTGGTCTTGGACAGGTTCGCCTTCTCCGCCGCCGTCTTGGCGTCCATCAACTGCGCCTCGATCTGGCGCCGCTCGGCCACCTCCGCCTCCAGTTCGGAGGTGCGCTCCGCCACCCGCCGCTCCAGCGTCTCCGCCGTCTCGCGCAGCGCCGCCTGCGCGCGCAGCATGTCGGTCACGTCGGTGAAGCCGATCACCTGCCCGCCCCGCTCCATGGCGTTGCTGCGAATCTCGAAGCTGCGCCCCCCGGCATGGACCAGTTCGCTGCGATGGCGCGCCCCGCCCCGGTCGAGGCAGCCCCTGTCGTCCATCCCCAGATTGCCCCGGCACCAGTCCAGCAGCGCGGCATGGCTATCCCGCTCCTGCGCCCAGTCCTCCGGCAGTTCCAGCAGCCGTTGCAGCGCCTCGTTCCACGCCGCCAGCCGCCCCTCGGCATCGAACAGGCACACGCCTTCGGAGAGGTTGTCGAGCGTCGCCTGCAGCACAATGTTGCGCTCGGCCAGTTCCCGCGCGCGGTCGCGGGCATCCTCCGCCTTCACCTCGGTGATGTCGGTATAGATGCCGACGATGCCGCCCTCGCTGGTGCGCAGTTCGTTGATCTGCACCCAGCGCCCGTCGGACAGCGCCTGCACATGCCCGCCCTCCGCCACGCTATGGCGCGCCAGCCGGTCCGACACCCATCGGTCCTGTCCCACCGGGCGGTGATGCGCCGCCGCCAGCTTGGCGATCTCGTCGAAGCTCATGCCCTCGCGGATATGGTCCGCAATCTCCGGCCAGAAACCCAGATAGGCCTCGTTATAGAGGACCAGCCGGTCCTCCGCGTCGAACAGGACGAAGCCTTCGTTGATCGAATCGATCGCGTCGCGCAGCCGCATCCGCGCCGCGTCCGCATGGCCATGGGCGGAGGCGAGGTCGGCATTGGCCTCCGCCAGCTTCGCCAGCGCGTCTTCGAGCTGCACGGTCCGCTCGCGCACCATGGCTTCCAGCGAGATCGCGGTCTCGAACATCGAAAAGGCGTTGCCGGCCATGTCGCTCGACCGTTCGACCCGGTCGATCAGCGCCGCATTGATCCTGCGCAACTTGCGGTTCTCTTCCCGCAACGCCTCCAGTTCGGCGGAAGAGAGGGCCGCGTCGGTCATCGGCCGATGGCAAGGCCGCTGAAGGTCTGGTTGACGTGCAGCGCATGATATTGCTCGCCATAGGTGTTGAAGCCGATCACCCGATGCCGCCCGTACAGCTCCGACACGGCGCGGCTGATCTGCCGCTGCTCGGCATCGATGCGGTTCAATACGCAATCGAAGGCGATGATCCGGTCCACCGGTCCCACCTCCGCCGCAATGTCCGCGAACAGCGCGTCCATCCGCGCAATACGGTCCACCGGCTCGCCCACGGTCATCACGATCCCCTCGTCGATGGCGCAGTAGAAGGTAAGGCTGCCGTCGGGATTCGCGCTCTGGATCGACCGCACATGATAATCGCCCCCGGCCCGCACCATCAGCGGATGCGCGGCATAGAAGGCGACGCCCAGCGCCTCGCCCGCATGACCCGCCAGCCGCAGATATTCCTGCGCGGCGGGCTCCGCATTGATCTCGGTCACGATCCGGTCGTTCGGGATCGCCCCGGTGACGACCATCTTCGCCTCGCTCGGCCGGTAGTGCTGCGCCTTGAACACATGCAGCGGGCGCGGCGTGGACAGGATCGCCACCACCGCCGCATGGCCATGGAAGCGCCCGCCATGGAAGACCGCCGTCTCCCGAAAGGCCATGCCGTCGCCCGACGACCCGCCGATCAGCGCAATGTCGCCCAGCGCGTCCTGGATCGTCATGGTCAGCAATTCTTCCCGATGCGACAGCCCGTCGACCAGGAACAGCGCGACATGATTGACCTTCCCGCCCAGATGGCGGCTCTCCCGCTCCGCCTGCGCGGCCAGCCCGCGCACCGCCTGCCGCGCGGCGGCGGGATCGAAATTCTCGATGTCGTCGAAACAGAGCGAGGTCATGTGAAAGGCCGAAGCCGGAAAGCCGATGACGCTCAGGCTGTCCTCATCATAGCCATTTTCGGTCAGCTCGCCCGAACTGGTGCAGCCGATCGCCACCACGCCCTCCGTCCGGCGGTTGACCGCCCGCGCCAGCGCCTCCCGGTCGAAACGATGCGAACAGAACAGCAGCATCCCGGCCAGCGGTTCGTCCCCCAATTGACCGGCGACTTCCGCCATGGCCTTGGCCGGATCGCCCGCATGGCTTGACGCAAAGGCGATCTCCGATGCCAGCACCGTCATGTTCCTCTCCCCGCATTTTCTCCCTGTTCTTTTCTTGTCTAATGGGAATCAGCCGCCGCGCAAAGGCTCTCCCGCCGCTTCCAGCGCCGCATTCTCCTCATCGGTGAAGACGCGCGAGCGGACGATGAAGCGCATCCCCTCCGGGCTTTCCAGCGACATGCCCGCGCCCCGGCCCGGCACGACGTCGATGGTGACTTGCGTATGCCGCCAATATTCGAACTGCGCCGCGCCGATCCACACCGGCACGTCGCCCGCGATCTGGCCCAGCAGCACATCCTGCCCGCCGGTCCTGAACTCGCCCCGCGGAAAGCACATCGGCGCCGACCCGTCGCAACAACCGCCGGACTGGTGGAACATCAGCGGCCCATGCCGGGCCGCCAGCCGGGCGATCAGGACTTCGGCTTCCGGCGTGGCGAGGATGCGGGGTGGAAGGTTCATAATGATCTCCAGTCCCCCTCCCGTAAACGGGAGGGGTTAGGGGTGGGCGCGACCCCGGACTTGATCCGGGGGAGCTTCCAGCTTAGCCATTGCAGAATGGCGCTGAGGTTGCGCCCGCCCACCCCCCGGCCCCCTCCCGCCTGCGGGAGGGGGAAGAAGAAAAAGGCGGACGCCCGGGAGAGGCGCCCGCCGAACCGAAGGCGTGAAGGGGGAAGGACCCGCCTTCGGCATGCGATCCGCCCCTCGCCTCAGAAGAACCCCAGCGCCTTGGTCGAATAGCTCACCAGCAGGTTCTTCGTCTGCTGATAATGATCCAGCATCATCTTGTGCGTCTCGCGCCCGATGCCCGACTGCTTGTACCCGCCAAAGGCCGCATGCGCCGGATAAGCATGGTAGCAGTTCGTCCAGACCCGCCCGGCCTGGATGTTGCGCCCCATGCGATAGGCCGTGTTCCCGTTCCGGCTCCACACCCCGGCGCCCAGCCCGTACAGCGTGTCATTGGCGATATGCAGCGCGTCCGCCTCATCCTTGAAGGTCGTGACCGACAGCACCGGGCCGAAAATCTCCTCCTGGAAGATGCGCATCCGATTATGCCCTTCCAGCACGGTCGGCGTCACATAATAGCCCTGCTCCAGCTCACCGCCCAGATGCGCCCGCGTGCCGCCGGTCAGCACCTTCGCGCCCTCGTCCCGGCCGATGTCGATATAGGAAAGGATCTTCTCCAACTGGTCGTTCGACGCCTGCGCCCCGATCATCGTCGCGGGGTCGAGCGGGCTGCCCTGCACGATCTTCTGCACGCGGGCGACGGCGCGCTCGATGAACTTTTCGTAGATGCTCTCCTGCACCAGCGCCCGGCTGGGGCAGGTGCAGACCTCGCCCTGATTGAGCGCGAACATCGCAAAGCCTTCCAGGCATTTGTCGAAATAATCGTCGTCCGCATCCATCACGTCGGCGAAGAAGATGTTGGGCGACTTGCCCCCCAGTTCCAGCGTCACCGGGATCAGATTCTCGCTCGCATATTGCATGATCAGCCGCCCGGTGGTGGTTTCCCCGGTAAAGGCGATCTTCGAAATCCGCTTGTTGGTGGCGAGCGGCTTGCCCGCCTCCACGCCAAAGCCGTTGACGACGTTCAGCACGCCTTCGGGGATCAGGTCGCCCACCAGGTCCATCAGCACCATGATCGACATCGGCGTCTGCTCGGCGGGCTTCAGCACCACGCAATTGCCCGCCGCCAGTGCCGGGGCCAGCTTCCACGCCGCCATCAGGATCGGGAAGTTCCAGGGGATGATCTGCCCCACCACGCCCAGCGGCTCATGGAAATGATAGGCCACCGTGTCATGGTCGATCTCCGCGATGGAGCCTTCCTGAGACCGCACGCAGGCCGCGAAATAGCGGAAATGGTCGATGGCGAGCGGAATGTCGGCGGCGGTCGTCTCGCGGATCGGCTTGCCGTTGTCGATCGTCTCCGCCATGGCGAGCAGGTCGAGATTCTCCTCCATCCGCTGCGCGATGCGATTGAGGATATTGGCCCGCTCCGTCGCCGAACGCTGGCCCCAGCCTTCCCTGGCCCTGTGCGCGGCGTCCAGCGCCAGCTCGATGTCCTCGGCCGTCGAACGGGCGATCTTGCACACGCTCTGCCCCGTCACCGGCGAAAGATTGTCGAAATATTCCCCGCGAACCGGCACCACCCACTGGCCGCCGATGAAATTCTCATATTTATCGCGGATCAGCGTCTTCCCCGCGAACCGCGCCATTGCCTGCTGTAACATCATCCTCTCCCGGACTCGTCTGAAAGTTGAGGGACAGGATGAACCTTTCGGACAAATGGACAATTAGACCTTGGGTCGGGCCTGCCCATGAAGCCGGAAAACCGGGACGCTCAACCCCCGCCGCCATTCATCGCCGCCTGCACCCGCAACCGGGGGAAAACCGCTTCCAGCGGCTTGGTGTCGGGCAGCACATAGACATAGCCGCCCTTTTTCCGGAACAGCGGGCTGACGTTCTTGCCGTAAAAGGCGGTGGGCAGGTTGATGCAGCCGAAGGTGATGCGATTGTCGTCGCCGGTGGGCGAGAGCATCCGCTCGCGGCGGCGTTCCCTTTTCGGCGCGCCCTTGGGAATGGGGTGCAGCGCCACCGACGTGGCATAATCGACCCACAGCACCTTCTGCCGCCCCGCCGCCAGCCCGAATTTCGCCAGGAAGCGCCCGGCGGGCGTCGTCTTTTCCGCCGGGCCGATCTCCGCCAGATTCTTCGATCCGATGCCGGGGCTCGCCTCGTCCCCGACGGCCACGCCGATCAGGACCGGCGCATGACCCAGCGATTTCCCGCTGGCGTCATAGAGCGAGAGAACCGCCGCCTTCTTGTCGACGATGATATAGGGCAGCGCGCCATTGTCGCGGGACGCGGCGATCCAGTCGGCCACGCGCGCCGCTTCCCCGGACAGCTTCGCTCCCGCCTCCTGCGGCATGTCCGCCTGCGGTTTCGCCGGCTCCGCCGCCCGGACGCCCTCCGTCGCGGGAATGGCCGGCGCAAGCACCGCCAGCGCCAGGAACAGTGGGATCATCGCTCAATGCACTCGAAGGAAAGCGCCGGCGCCCAGGACGGACGCCGGCGCGGGAACACCGGATTCGGCCCCGTTCCGGGCGTCAGTTGCGCGGCCGCTTGCGCTGATTTTCCTGCATGCGCTGCTCGATGCCGTCGACGCGGGCATTGATCTGGTCCAGCCGCTGGCCATTGTTCTGCGCCTGGCCGGATGCCGCCTGCGCCTCCGCCAGCGCCGATTTCGCGGTGGCGTCCGTCGCCTGCAGGCGCGAGTCGAGCGCATCGACGCGCTGGTTCACGGCGGCGACCTGTTCCCGCACGAAGCCCTTGGTGGCACAGCCCCCCAGCGCCAGCGAACCCACCAAAATCACCGCCAGAGGCGCGAATTTCGTGAAAGACCGCGACATCTCCATTCTCCTTATAGTTAACGAACCGTCCCCGTCCCAAGCCGAGCGCCGGATTCCGGACAATGGGATTCTGTCCGGCTGTGCATCCGCTCGGGTGAATGGATGGGACTGCCCGGGTGGGCCAACCGGGGGCGCGGGATTTCGTCAGCGGCGCGCGCCCGGCCGCCGCCATTTCCGGGGCCGTTCCTCCTCCCCCAGCAGCAGCATGATGTCGCCATAGCCGGCGAGCAGGCTTTCCAGCGACCGCACCGCCTGCCAGCCCCCCGGGAAAAGCGCGCGGAAAATATGCGACTTGTCCTTCATCGGCATCCTCCCACAATAAGTCCTGTCCGGCGCGCCTCTTGGCGGGCGTGCCTTGCGGCGCTTCAGCGAGCGCCGTCGACCAGGATCACGCGATATTCCGCACCGGCAAGCCGATGCTGCAATGCTTCCTGATAAGCGGGCGAGTGGTACCAGGCCCGCGCCGCATCCAGATCGTCGAACTCCAATATGGCGACGCCGTCGGGATCGGGCCCTTCCACCGCATCATGCTCCCCATAGAAGGCGAGCCGCCGGGCCGGCTTTTCCCCCCGCGCCTTGACCGCCAGCGCGGCATAGGCGGCCATCTCCCCGGCATCGTTCAGCCGGTCGCGGATCATGACGACATAAGCGGGCATGGACGGTCCTCTCCTCTTCCTGTCATGCGCGGGGGCGGCAGGGCGGGAAGCGCGCCCGGCCGCAATCCCCTACGCCCCTTCCGTCACCTTGGCGGAGGCCTTGCGGGTCCGGGCAGGCTTCTGGTCCTTGCCCAGCACGATCTTCGTCGTCATCAGATAATGTTCGCGCATCAGCTTGATCGCCAGATCGGCGTCATGCGCCAGAAAGGCGTCGGCCAGCTTGCTATATTCCTTCTCCAGATTCGAACGCTTGGACGGCGAGGAGATGGAGAGCCAGCGATAGCGCTCGCTCTGCAGCAGCAGCATGTCGCGCACCCGGAGCAGCCAGGGATTGTCGCATGTGGCGACCAGCGCGTGATGGAAGGCGTGGTGCGCGTCCGCCCATTCCTGCGTCACCTTGCCGTCATCGTCGTTGCGCGGCGTCCGCAGCAGGCCGTGCAGCGCCGCGACGATCCCCTTTTCCCAGGCGATGGTGGCGTTCGCGATGGCGGAGCGGATGCAGGGCTCCTCGATCAACAGGCGCACATCCGTCAGATGATGCAGGTCCTCGGCCGCGATCTCGCTCACGCGGAAGCCGCGCTGCGGTTCGGCGGTGACCAGCCCTTCTGCGGTGACCCGCGCCAGCGCCTCGCGCACCGCGCTCTGGTTCGCCCCCAGATTCTCGCACAGGTCGGAAATGACGAGCTTCTGACCGGGCGGAAGCGCGCCGTTCAGCAGCCGGGACCGGATCTGCTCGTAAACGCGGTGGGTGCGGCTGGGCGCCGGTGATTTCTCTGCCATTCGCCCTTGATAGTTCACTTTTCCCCCATCTACAACCGTTACAACAAAAAGTGCACTTTCTGTTGACTCATGGACAATACTCGCACATCGTCCGCGCGACCGCCCGCCTCCCCCGGGGCCGGTTTCGGGCCGGGACCGCGAACGGGCAAATGGCATGACATGGCCGACCACTCGTCGGCTGGAATCGGGATCAAGCATGAAAGACAAGGTCATCATCTCCTGCGCCGTCACCGGCTCCATCCACACGCCGACCATGTCGGACGCGCTGCCGGTCACGCCGTCCGAAATCTCGGAACAGGCGATAGAGGCGGCGGAGGCCGGCGCCGCCATCCTCCATCTCCATGCGCGCGATCCCAGGGACGGCCGACCCTCGGCGGACCCCGCCCTGTTCATGGAATTCCTGCCGCGCATCAGGCAGGGCTGCGACGCCATCTGCAACATCACCACGGGCGGCAGCCTCACCATGACGGTCGAGCAGCGCCTGGCCGCGCCGCTGCTGGCGTCGCCCGAAATGTGCTCGCTCAACATGGGCAGCATGAATTTCGCGCTCTATCCGATGGCGGATCGCTACCGGCAATGGAAGCATGACTGGGAGGAGCCCTATCTGCGGGAATCGGACGATTATATCTTCCGCAACACCTTCCGCGACATCGGCAAGATCGCCCATGCGCTGGGCGATGCCCATGACGTGAAGTTCGAACATGAATGCTATGACGTCGGTCATCTGTACAATCTGGCGCATTGCATCGACCGCGGCTTCTTCAAGCCGCCGGTCTTCATCCAGTTCATCTTCGGCATATTGGGAGGGATCGGGGCGGAGGTCGACAACCTCCTCTTCATGAAGCGGACCGCCGATCGCCTGTTCGGACAGGATTATCACTGGTCGGTGCTGGGCGCGGGACGCCATCAGATGCCGCTCGCGACGCAAGCGGCGCTGATGGGCGGCCATGTGCGCGTGGGGCTGGAGGACAATCTGAACATCGCCCAGGGGCGGCTCGCCTCCAGCAATGCCGAACAGGTGCGCAAGGTGCGCGCGATCATCGAAGATCTGGGCCTGGAGATAGCGACCGCCGATGAAGCGCGCGCCCGGCTCGGCCTCAAGGGCGGGGACAAGGTCGCCTTCTGATGCCCGCGCGTCGATAGCGCCGGATCGGCCGGCCCGGAATCCGTGGCTCGATTCGCGCCCCGCCCTTGAAAAGACAGGCGACGATCACGATCAATGATATTATAGACATCATGTGATGGTCCGCCGCTACCGGTGCGGACGACAAGAGAAGGAAATGCCAGAGTGACCGCGGAAATCATCCTCGCCCATCCCGTCCGCACCCCGATCGGGAGCTATAACGGCACGCTCAAGGACGTGCCGGCGGCCGAACTGGGCGCCGTCGCCATCCGGGAAACCGTGCGCCGCGCAGGGCTGTCGCCGGATGCCGTCGGCGCGGTCACCATGGGCAATGTGATCCAGGCCGGCAACAGGATGAACCCGGCGCGCCAGGCGGCGATCCACGCCGGGCTGCCGGTCTCGGTCCCCGCCCTCACCGTCAACCGGGTCTGCGGATCGGGCGCGCAGGCGATCGTGACCGCCGCGCAGGAAGTGCAGCTTGGCCTGCACGACGTCGCCATCGCCGGCGGCATGGAGAATATGGACCGCGCGCCTTATCTGATGACCGGCGGCCGCTGGGGTTATCGCATGGGCGACGCCGCGATCATCGATTCCATGCTGCATGACGGCCTGAACGACGCCTTTTCCGGCCAGCATTCCGGCTGGCATACGGAGGATCTCGTCACCCGCTCCCAGATTTCGCGGGATGCGCAGGACCGCTGGGCCGAACGCTCGCAGAAGCGCTTCGTGCAGGCGCAGTCGGAAGGCCGGTTCGCGGCGGAGATCGCCCCCGTCACCATCAAGGGCCGCAAGGGCGACGTCAGCTTCGCCAGCGACGAGGCGCCCCGCGCCGATACGACGCTGGAGGGACTGGCCCGGCTGAAGCCCGCCTTCCGCCCGGACGGCACGATCACCGCCGGCAATGCCCCCGGCCTCAACAGCGGCGCATCCGCGATGCTGGTCGCCACCCGCGCCTGGGCCGAGGCGAACGGCGTCGAACCGGCGGGCCGGATCGTCTCCTACGCCGTCGCCGCGCTGGAGCCGGGCCTCTTCGGCCTCGCGCCGGTCCCTGCCGTGGTGAAGGCGGTCGAACGCGCCGGCTGGAAGCTGCCGGACGTGGAGCGGTTCGAGATCAACGAAGCCTTCGCCGCCGTACCCCTGGCCATCATCAAGGAACTCGGCCTGCCGGAGGACATCGTCAATGTGGAGGGCGGCGCGATCGCCCATGGCCATGCCATCGGCGCGACCGGCGCGGTGCTGACGACCCGGCTGCTGCATTCGATGAAGCGGGACGGCGTGCGGCGGGGCCTTGTCACGCTTTGCATCGGCGGCGGCCAGGGTATAGCGCTCGCACTGGAAACGCTGTGACGGCGGCACGGATGCGGGGGAAAGATCGGTCATGAACGGTTTCGATACGATAAGCGCTCTGGCGCGGGGCGAACTGCCCCGCCCGCCCATGGCCGATACCGTGCCCTTCACCCTTCTTCCGCCCGAAATGGGGCGCGTGGAGCTGAGGGCGACGCCGGGCGAACGCTTCCTCAACCTTGGCGGCGTCGTCCATGGCGGCTGGGCGCTGACCATGCTGGATTCCGCCATGGGCCTCGCGGCGGCAACCACCTTGGACGAGGGCGGTTTCGCCCCCACCTATGAAACCAGCGTCAAGTTCCTGCGGCCCATCCCCGCCAATATCGGGGAAATGCGGGTGATCGGCACCGTCATCTCGCGCGGCCGGTCCCTTGTCGCGTTGGACGGACGCATCGAAAGCCTCGACAACCGGATCTTCGCGCACGGCACGTCCACCTGCGTCGTTCCCCGCTGAACGCGGGGCGCACCATCTTTCAGGAGCATCGCATGCTGAACCGAAGCATCCGTTCCGCGACGATCTGGACGATCAGTCCGTCCTCCACTCCACGGTCACGCGCAAACCGATTGTCGGCCGCGACAGGATATTGCGGACGATCCAGGCGGCCGGCGCGTCCTATGACCATATGCGTCCGACCTATCATGAAGCGATCGGCAACAGGAGCTTCGCGGAATATGACGCGAGGATCGCGGGCGGGCCGGAACTTCACTGCGTGGCGGCGATCACCCGGAAGGAATCGGGCGCGGTGGAGACCATTGCCTTCCCGCGGCTAAAGCTTCCCCCGATGGGCAGTTCCCATCTGGCGGAGCAAGAAGGCCAAGAAGGCGAAGGCAAGCCACCCTGACTTCTTCAGTTGCTCGTTTCGGTCTTTCCCGACTCCGCCTCTGAACTGTTGGCGAAGCGGCGACGCAAGGGAATGCGGGTATCGACATCCGCGACGCCCAGCCGTTCCTTGACGGATTTCCGCGCCCGCTGGAGGATTTTCTCCGCGGTTTTCAGGTCGGTCGTCATCCGCGCCATTACCAGCGCGCCCAGCGCTTCGGAAAAGGCGGCGTTCGCGGCCTCCTCGGGATCGTCGACCCCGGCGCGCTCCAGCAGCCGGGTCACGCCGTCGATCAGTCCGCGCATGCCATTGCTCAGCCGCCCACGCCCATCCTCCGAAAGATGGGCCAGCTCGCTGGTGAGCGACGGGATCGGGCACCCCGTCTCCGGATGGCTGCGATGGGTCATCGACAGATAGCCGTCGAAGAATTTGGCGATCGCCGCGCGGGGCTCTCCGACATCCAGCAGGCCCAAGAACCGCTCATAGCGTTCGTGGAACATATGCTCGACCGAATGGGCGACCAGATCGTCCTTGGACGCGAAATGGGCATAGAAGCCGCCGACGGTAAGCCCGGCCGCGGACATCACATTCGCCACCGCCACCCGGTCAATACCCTGGCAACGGATCGCCCGCGAAGCCTCCGTCAGGATGCGCTCCCGCGTACGCGCCTTATGGTCGCTTGGATATCTCATGCATAATCCCATAAGTGACCTGACCACAGCCGCTTACAGGAAAAAACGCGCCTCTTTCCCAAATGACTGTTTGCAGCCAACATAATATTATGGCCGTTCAGTTCAAGGGGTTTTCCCAAGGAGCGACCTACTCCGCTGTCAATCGTTGCATCCGGGCCAGATCGGATTGAAGACATTAGGCGACCAGCCGATATTCGGTGTCATTGACCAGCCGGATCGCGCCGCCCCCGCCTCGAACGTCTAGATCGGCAGAATGGCAGCCGAAAACCTCCACCTCCAGCAACAAGCTGCCCGGACGGAAGCCGCTCTGCAAGGTCGGCTCCAACTGCCGGGCCGCTGGGCCGCCCATTTCGCCTATGAATGGGTACGCAAGGACGATGTCAGGATCGACACCGATCTTGTCGACCTCTTCGAATTCAGCGAGACTTCCGGATTGATCAAGAGCCTGAAGATCATCTTCGACCGGTAATCCCGCGCGCCTGCCTTCCGGGCCACGCTCCCCCGGCAGAGCTTTGCGTACACGCAAAGACTGGCCCAACCCGGCCGGGAACGGCTATGATCGGCCGGAACCATTCAGGAGCCCGCGACCATGCCGAACCCCAGTCCCTGGCAACATCATCGTCAAGCCGGCCTGGCCGACGACATCGATTTCGAGATCAAGGGCCAGGAACTGCAATTTCTGGAAATAGAACTCGATCCCGGCGAAAGCGCCGTGGCGGAGGCCGGCGCCCTGGTCTGGAAGGACGCGGCCGTCGGCATGACCACCGTCTTCGGCGACGGCAGCGGCGGCAGCGACGGCAGCTTCATGGGCAAGCTGCTGGGCGCGGGAAAGCGGCTGGTGACGGGGGAAAGCCTGTTCACCACCGTCTTCACCCATAATGGCCGGGGCAAGGCGCGGGTCGCCTTCGCCTCCCCCACCCCCGGCGCGATCCTGCCGATTCGCCTCGACCAGGTCGGCGGGCGGCTGATCTGCCAGAAGGACAGCTTCCTCGCCGCCGCGAAGGGCGTATCGATCGGCGTCCATTTCCAGCAGCGGATCATGACCGGCCTGTTCGGCGGCGAAGGCTTCATCATGCAGAAGCTGGAGGGCGACGGCTGGGTGTTCGTCCAGATGGGCGGCACCATCGTGGAGCGCGAACTGGCCCCCGGCGAACAGCTTCACGTCGATACCGGCTGCGTCGCCGCCTATACCGACACGGTGGATTTCGACTTGGAGCGCGCGGGCGGCGTGCGCAGCATCCTGTTCGGCGGCGAAGGCCTGTTCTTCGCGCGCCTGACCGGGCCGGGCAAGGTGTGGATACAGTCCCTGCCCTTCTCGCGCCTCGCCGGCCGCATGCTGGCGGCGGCGGGCAGCCGCGGCGGCCAGAATCGCGGCGAAGGCTCCGTGCTCGGCGGCCTAGGCGACCTGATCGGCGGCAATAATTAGAGCATCGTGCGCAAAAGTGGGAACCGGTTTTCCGCTCAAACCGATGCGACAGAAACCCGCAGCGCGCGGCCCGCGCCCGATTTGAGCCATCGCGCGCCATAGCCGTCCGCCGCTCTTCCCCCCACCCCCAAACCCCACCGCAAGCCCCCCCATCGGCGCGCCGCACAACCGGCCCGCCGGTGGCGCGCCCCCGCGCATGACCGCCATCCCCCTTGAGCCGATATGTGCATGAACATCGACACATGACGTCCGCAGCCTTTTCACGGCCATGAAAATCCATTATTATTCAAAGCCATAGCGGACGAATCCGCACCAACCATCTTGCGAACCCGCAACGGCGCCGGGGCAATCCGCCGTTCCGGGAAGGAGGTTCAACAAAGGCGGCACAGGGCCGCTCAACAACGGGGTCGTACCATGCGCATTTTCTCTCTTCGCCCGCTTGCGGGCGTGCTGTTCGCGTGCGTGCTCATATTCTGCATGAGCGAATGGGGCCTGTCCCTCACCGCCGACACGGAAAAAATCTCCGCGCCCACGCCAGCGGCGAAAGACCCGCCGGGCATCGCCTCCATCCTCACCAACGGCTTTTTCGGCCGGACCGCCAACCCGACGCCACAGATCGACTTCTCCCGCCCCTCCCCCAGCCCCTGGACCACGGCGCTGGGCAGCAGCAATCCCGCCGCGCTCTTTCCCACCACCGCCGCCGCCGCCCGAACCGGCGGCCCGGCCGGGCGCGCCGCCGGACCGATGGCGCCGGTCAGCACCATGCTGGCCCTCTCCACCGCCGCCACCGCCGCGCAGGCAGGCGATTTCGCCAATTTCGACTTCGCCGGCGGCACCCGCTACCCTGAACAGGCGACCGCGTCGGTCGGCCCCGCCTTCTACCGCCCCGGCGCGACCGTCGCCTATGTGCCGATCACGCTCGACCGCCCGACGCCCAACACCGTGATCGCGCGGGTGATGACGGAGGATGGACCGGGCCTCGTCCGCGGCGTGGCGGGCATCAACTATCGAAGCATCTACAAGGCGGTGATCTTCCGCCCCGGCGACCCGCTGACCAAGACGGTCTCCGTCCCCATATTGCTCGGCGTGCCGCAGGCCGACTTCATCGTCCGCTTCGTGGAGGCTCCATGGGGCGGCAAGATGGGCACCGACCGCGCCTTCGTCCAATGCGATTTCCAGCAGGAACCGACGGCGGAACAGGTCGCGGGGCGCGAACCCCGCGCCTTCCAGCCCACGGGCACGCTCCAGTGGAGGATGAGCCGCGAAACCCTCAAATGGTCCGACGCGGGCCATGACAAGGCCTGGTCGACCAAGCTGCCCAATGGCCGCTCGCAACCGGGCAATCAGGAAACCGGCATCTATCTCGACGGCTGGGTCTATCGCGACTATGGCATAGAGGCGCCCCTGCGCTACACGGACGATGGGCTCGTCATGCACACGCAGAAGCTGAAGCAGCCCATCGCCTGGGACGGCGTCCCCTATGACTATGGCGCGGTCGTGCTCAGCGGCCACAACACCCGGCCGGTGCAGATCGGCTACGGCCAATATGAATTCACCGCGAAGATGCCGAACCGGCGCGGCTCCTGGCCCGCCTTCTGGCTGATCTCGACCGCCGGCTGGCCGCCGGAAATCGACATTTACGAAGGGTTCGGCTTCGAAAGCTGGTGGGATTTCGACCGCTACACCGCCAACACGCTGCACGGCGGCGCCAACATCACCCGCACCTTCCAGCAGGGCGTCTTCATGAACACCGAAGAGGTCTACGGCATCGGCGGCTTCACCACGGGCTTCCACAGCTTCGCCGTCGACATCCAGCCCGACTATATCACTTGGTTCATCGACGGGAAGGAGACCTATCAGGCGGTCAATCCCTTCGCCGGCTTCCGCTGGTACCCGATCATGAACGTCGCGGTGAAGACGACCGGCGACTATGCGGACGGCACCGGCGACATGATCGTCCGCGACATCAAGGTCTATGCGGACGGGGGCTGAACGAAGGCGTCGCGCGGCCAGGCCCGACCATCCCACCCCCGTTCCGGGCCCGACGGATATTCGGCAACCCCTCCGCCTTCATGCTCCCGCCCCGCGCGGGAGCATGCGACGGATAGGGAAGACCGCGCCCCTCAGAACTGATCGAAGATCAACCCCATGCGCGGACTGAACAGCCGGTCATAGGCCTTCAGCAAGGCCCCGTCGGTCATCCCGGCGATATAGTCGCAGATCACCCGCGGCGCCTCCTCCCCCGCCCGCACCAGCGCCCATTGCTCGGCCGGCAGCAGGGTCTCCGGCTCCGACGCCAGCGCCTCGAAGACGGACACCACCATCTTCTGTCCCTTGAACTCCAGTTGCTGCACCCCGGCGCTGCGGATCACCTCCTGATAGACCGCGTTCCTCAGCGCGCCCAGGAACCGCGCCGGCCCCTCCTGCATCCCCGCGCGGTATCGGACCAGCGGCTCCTCGAACTCCTCCCGCGTGTCGATGCGGCAATGGGTGATCAGGTGATGCACCATCCGTCCGATGCAGCGCTTGCGCCCGCCGCCCTCGCCGAACAGCGTCCCGACCAGCCGCTCATAGACATTATTCTCGGATTCGCCGGGATATTTCCGCTTGAGGTGGACCAGGAAGGACGCGCATTCCTCCTCCGGCACCAGCCTGCGAAAGGCCTCCTCCCCGATCAGGCGCAGCGCCAGCGCACCCTCCAGGTCATGGACGCCGAAGCCGATGTCGTCGGCCACGTCCATGATGCTGCAATCGAAGGATTTGTGGATCGCCCGGTGGTGCCTGCCGACCTGCGGCTCGATCGCCGTGAACGCCTCCCGGTCGGCGCTCGACAAGGGCGCCAATATCCATTGCACCGCCTGCCGCTCCGTATCGAGATAGCATTTGGGCGGCTTGCTGGCGGCCCGGTCGATGATGCGGATGGAAGAAGGCCTGCCGCTCAGCCGGGGCGCGCAGGCGGGATTGCAGGCCTGCGCATAGGGGACCGGATATTTGAGCACGCCCAGCAGCGTCCGCCGCATGAGATTGGCCCCCGCCCCGGCCGAAAATTTCTCCAGCCGGGCCAGGATGCGCAGCGTCTGGCCATTGCCCTCGAACCCGCCCGCCTGCCGCATGCAGTAATTCAGCGCGACTTCCCCGCCATGGCCGAAGGGCGGATGGCCCAAGTCATGGGTGAAGCCGATGGCCTGGATCAGGCTGTGGTCGGGCAGATGCGGGATCGCCGGGTGGTCGGGGAAATCCTGCCGCAACTGCCGCGCTATGCCGCCCGCGATCTGCGCGACCTCCAGCGAATGGGTCAGCCGCGTGCGATAGAAATCGCTGTCGCCCAGGTTCAGGATCTGCGTCTTGCCCTGCAGGCGGCGGAAGGACGCGGAATGGATGACCCGCGCATAGTCGACATCCGCTTCATTGCGGGCGTCCTCGCTCTGCGCCTGCCAGTTTTCCTGCCGTTCATACCAGTTCATGCCACTCTTCTCCGGCGAATCCCGACCGCCTGTCGCTTGGCCGGAATATAGGCCGCTTCTCCCGCGCAGGCGCAGGAAAACCGGTTCATGCTGCTTCCTCCATGCCGATCCTCATCCCACCCCGCCCTCATTTGCCTATTTGAACTATTTATGCCACATCTATCCCAAACAAGCTTCAACTTCGCGCAAGAGGGCAGGAATGAACGCAGTGGTAACCCAGATCGGCGATCTGGCGGAGGCCGGCGAAAAGATGGTCGAACGCCTGCGGCGCAAGGCTTTTCTGCCGGATAGCCGCAAGGAACTCAACATCCGCTTCGGCATCGCTGAAGCCGCGCAACTGCTCGGCTGCTCCACGAATCGCATCCGCATGGCGGAGGAGGACGGACGCCTTCCCCCTGCCCCGCCGACCGAAAACGGCCGCCGCCCCGGCTACAAGGTGGAGGAACTGCTGAACATGCGGCAGGTGCTGGGCGCCTCGCCCGAACGCGCCCCCTTGGACATTCCCGCCATCATCGCGGTGCAGAATTTCAAGGGCGGCGTCGGCAAGTCGACCGTCACCACCCATCTCGCCCATTATTTCGCGGTGCAGGGCTATCGCGTGCTGGTGGTCGACTGCGACAGCCAGGCCACCACCACCACGCTGTTCGGCTTCAACCCGCATTTCAACATCCAGCGGGAAGAAACGCTCTACCCCTATCTCTCCATCGACCCGACGCAGGTCGACCTGCTCTACGCGGTCAAGCACACCGCCTGGCCCAATGTCGACCTCATCCCATCCAATCTCGAACTGTTCGACGTGGAATATGAGCTGGCGGCGGCGGGCAGCGACGGCGGCTCCGTCCTTGCGGCGCGCTTCCGCAAGCTGAAGCAGGGCCTGATGGACCTTGCCCGCCATTATGACGTGGTGCTGCTCGATCCGCCGCCGGCGCTGGGCACGATCAGCCTCGCCGTGATGCAGGCGGCCAATGCCCTGCTGGTGCCGCTGGCCGCGACCACGCCCGACTTCTGCTCGACCGTCCAGTTCCTCTCGATGATGGATCAGGTGATCGGCCAGCTGCAGCAGGCGGGGATAGAGGTCGACTATCAGTTCGTCCGCCTGCTCTGCTCGAAATTCGACAGCAACGATCCCAGCCATTCGATGGTCCGCGCGATCATGGAACAGAGCTTCGGCCCGGCTCTCCTGCCCATTCCGATCCTCGACAGCGCGGAAATCAGCCATGCCGCGCTGCGCATGATGACCGTCTATGAACTGGAAAAGCCGATCGGCACGCCGCGCACCCACAAGCGCTGCCGCGCCAATCTGGACGAGGCCATGGGCCAGATCGAGGCGCTGGTGCGTCAGGGCTGGGGCCGCGTCGCCCCTGCGCGGGAAGAGGACATCGTCAATGCGGCATGAAGCCCCTTTCCGCATGTTCATGATATGTTCCCGGTTTGCCGAAAGGGAATGCCATGGCGCGTAAGCAATCCGACTATCTGGCCGCCCTTCTCTCCGACGAGCCCGAGGCGGCAGCGGCAACGCCCGTCGAGCCGGAGGAGGCAGGCCCGCCCGCATCGCCCCTCTCCCCCTCCTCCTCCCCCTCCTCTGGCCCGGCCGCGCCGCGCCAGGATCGCGCCCGCGGCACCACCCTGCTCGGCCGCGAATCCGCCCTTGCCCGCCTGGCCTCGGGCGAGGTGCGGCAGGTCACGCAATTGCTGCTCGACCCGGCGAAAGTCCGGATCTGGAGCGGCAATGCCCGCCTCTATGCGCATCTCAATGAGGAAAATTGCCGCGAACTGATCGACTCGATCATCGCGGAGGGCGGGCAGAAGGTGCCCGCCGTGGTCCGCCGGATAGAGGGCGATCCCGATCATGATTATGAGGTGATCGCCGGCACCCGCCGCCAC
The DNA here is from genome assembly GCF_002894065.1 of Sphingobium sp. SA916. Lineage (NCBI taxonomy): Bacteria > Pseudomonadati > Pseudomonadota > Alphaproteobacteria > Sphingomonadales > Sphingobiaceae > Sphingobium > Sphingobium sp. SA916. Next base: position 10,727 of record NZ_LXYF01000049.1, on the reverse strand, counting down.
TGGTCGATCAGCTGGCTGCGCGCCAACAGCTATTCCGACATGATGTTCGTGGCGCAGGTCGCCCAGCTCGACGATGAGGCCGCCTTCCGCCTCGCCGACCTCGAAAACCGCGCCCGCAAGGACGTCTCGGACCTCGAACGCGCGCGCAACTATGCCGATGCGCTCAAGGCCCATTATGGCAGCCACCTGACCCGCATGGCCGAACGGCTGAAGCTCTCCAAGGGATGGCTCAGCAAGATGATCAAGGTGGCGGGCATCGAGGACGCGGTGATCGACGCCTTCGCCTCCCCGGCCGACGTCCAGTTGAAGCCCGCCTATGCGCTGGCCCAATCGCTCGACGACCCCAAGGGCGCGCCCGCCATCCGCGCGGAGGCGAACCGCCTCGCCTCCGAACAGCGCGCGCTGCGGTCGGCGGGCGCCGCGCCCATCCCGGCCTCGGATGTGCTCAAACGCCTGCTCGACGCCCCCCGCGCCGCCCAGTCGGCCCCCAGGGAAGAACCCTTCACCTGGACCACCCACTATGGCCGTCCGGCGCTGACGGTCCAGTCGGTCAACCGCCAGGGCGTCACCATCCGCCTCCACGCCGGTTCGGGCGCGGACATGGAAACGCTCGCCACCGCGCTGCGCGACACGCTCGAACATCTCGAACGGCAGGGCATGGGGCTCCAGCGCTGATGGAAAGCGGGGGGCACAGGACATATGACGGAAGCGAAAGGCCGGTCGAACCGGCGGCTTCCGCCCTGCCCCCCGTTTCCCCGGGGAAACATCAGCCCCTTGTCCCCGCCGCCCCATGGGAAACACGTCCGCTGTTTCCCCGGGGAAACAGCCGATCCCCCATCCCCCCGGCCACCAGCCCGCCCTCGCCGGCATCCCCGGCCAGCGCCGCCAGCGCCGCCAGCTTGGCCTGGTCGCCGCACGGCCGCAGCCACGCATCGGCTCCCATCCCGACATGCGCCCCTCATTCCATAACTCCCGTCCATTCTCCGGAACGTTCTTGGAATAGCCCCCGCGCGCCCCTCCCCTCCTCTGCCGCATCACGCCATGGGCTGACGCTCATCTTCAGGACCCGCCCATGACCCGCGCTTCCAGGACCGAGATCACCGACCAGTTCGAACTCTTCCTCCCCTATATCGCGGACATGCCCCTGCGCGACCAGCGCGAGATGATGGAGCGCCCCTTCTTCAGCCTCGCCAAGTCCAAGCGGGTCAAGCCGATCGACTACACCTCCCCCGACGGCAAGGCCTGGGTCCATGTCTCGGCCAATCCGGACTATGGCATGGCCACCATCTGGGATGCCGACATACTGATCTACTGCGCCTCCGTCCTGGCCGACATGGCGCGCCGCGGCCTCAACGACATCCCGCGCAAGCTGCACCTCATGCCCTATGACCTGCTGCGCGCCATCCACCGCCCGACGACCGGCCGCGCCTATGAACTGCTCGGCCAGTCGCTCGACCGGCTCGTCTCCACCACGATCAAGACCAACATCCGCGCCGAAAACCGCCGCGAAGCGACCTTCAGCTGGCTCGACGGCTGGACCCAACTGGTCGACGAACGCACCGAACGCTCCCGCGGCATGACCATCGAACTCAGCAACTGGTTCTATGAAGGCGTGCTGATGCAGGGCGGGGTGCTCAGCATCGACCGCGCCTATTTCGACCTGACCGGCGGCCGCGAACGCTGGCTCTACAAGGTCGCGCGCAAACATGCCGGCGGGGCAGGGGAGGGGGGCTTCGCCATCTCCATGCCCACCCTCTTCGAAAAGTCTGGGGCCGAAGGCGCCTATCGCCGCTTCAAATTCGAAATCGCCAAGATCGCCGAACGCGATCCCCTGCCCGGCTATACGGTCGAACTGGAACAGCCCGACGGCAAGCGTGAACCGTCGCTCCGCATGCGCCGCTGCCCCCAGGCCGATCCGCTCCCGGCAACCGTCGCCCGCCGACCGGCGACGGCCTCGCAATCCACCCCTCCCAAGACAACGCCGTCCCCCGCACCAACCGACGCCGACATGCTGGTCGATGCCGGCAGCATGATCCGCCGGACCCTGGCCGGAATGTCCGCCAAGGCCAGCGCCGGGGAGATCACGGACGCGACCATGGCGACCCTGCGCGCCGACTATCCCGGCTGGGACTATCAGACGCTCCATCAGGAGTTTCGCGACTGGCTCGAAGCCGACCCCACCCGCACGCCTGTCAATTATCAGAAGGCGTTCATCGGCTTCGTCCGCCGCTTCCACGAGAAGAACCGCCACCGCCTCTAGAGCATCGTGCGCAAAAGCGGGAACCGGTTTTGCGCTTAAAAGGATACGACAACAAAAGCCTGGAGCGCGCGGCCTGCGTATGATTTAACGCAGCGCGCTCCAGAGCGGGTTTCGCTCCGATTCCATCAGGTCGCCGCTCCACATTCCCCGTCTTCCGCGATTCCCGCCAGATTCGGAACCGGTCGCCTGGAAATCGCTCCAGAGCGCGCTGCATTAACCGGACGCAGGTCGTCACATCCTTTCAAGCAGAAAACCGGCCCTGCGATGCCGAGCCGCATCCCAAAAGGCCAAACCGCTTGACCAAAACCGGCCCAAAACTCGCGCCATATCCCGACCCTGCAATTCAGCCGACGCACCCCATGCCCATGCAACGCCGAAATGCCGGGGAGGGCGTTCCCGAAGTGTCGGGTAGCGCTGATGGGAAAGGACAACCCGTCAAACACCCCGATAGCGGACCTCAATCCGCCCCGGAATTTGAACGTCCTTTCCAACACCCCCCTCCAATATGATTCAATCCCCCACCCACCGACAACAGCAAATCGCATGCTTCGACACTCCGGGAACACCCTTCGCCCCTTTAGGAACGTTTCCCCGACATTTCAGGAACGCCAGCGTCGACACTATAGGAACGGACCAACGATCCTATGGGAACAGCGATCCAACGCCGACTCGTGCTCTTATGGCGATTCGCCTCCCGCATCCCCGCCCAGTAACTCTTTAACTTTCCTAGAAACCTTATAACCTGGGCGAGACATATTTTTGGCAAGAAACTGGATGAGAAGCCTTGGGCAGCGCCGTCTAATGCCGCCCTGTCAGTCTTTCGACCTGCGCTACCAGTTTCGTCGCGCCCTGGTGCGAAACGCCCAGCAGCCGCGCGACCGCCATCTTGCTCAGCCCCGGATAGGCCAGCTCAAGCCGCATCAGCAACGGGGCCTTGCTCCGCCGCGTCACCTCCAGTTCCACCGGCAGCCGAGCCAGCTTCGCCTCCAGCCGATCCAGTTCTATCAACCCCTGCGCCGCCTGGCGCGCGACCATGGCGGCAATCTCTCCCGCCAAAGAAGCGGCATCGTCCGGCAGGAAGCGCGGCAACCCGACAAGGCAGGGCAGGTGACGCAGGCTGAGCCCCGCCGCCACGAAGGCGCCGGGAAGGTGGCAGGCAAGCACCCAGCCCATATCAAACCGTCGCGGATCGATGCGCCATTGCCGCCCGTCGGCCGTCGTCACCAGATGCCCCTCGGTGACGGGCGTATCGAGGCTCCCCCTCGCATCGATCAGCCGCTGCGCGACCGCCGGCAGGGTGCCGGCAGCGTAGGGGGCGTCCAGCAGCATCTGGGCCATGCGCCACGCCGGGCCGAAGCGGACCAGATCCTCGGGCGCCCACAATCCCACCTCCTTGCGGTCGTCAAGCAAGGTGCGGGAGATGTTGAGGGTCGCGCGCGCGACCGGGTCCCGGTCATCGCCTGCCGACAGCGCAAAATGGAAGAGCGCGGCGACGGAAAGCGGATCGTTGAGCCCCTCGCTATGGCGCGGCGGCGGCGTCCGCCCGCAAATCCAGTTCTGAAGCTCCGCAACCGACACCGGCACGCCGGCAAAGCCCGACAGCATGGAGGCGCCCTTCAGCCTTGCCCTGGCCAGCCAGACATCGGTCGCCGGGCTGTTGCAAAGCCGCCCGTCGAGCTGCCCGAGAAGAAGCAGGGCATGATCCGGCGAAGCTGAAAAATCCTGCATTTCCCATGGATAGCGCAAGATGGACTACAACCAAAGAGGCGAGTTGGTTGTATATGCTATGATGGTGGGGAAGGCAGCTGCTCCGTCTGATCGACGGCGAATGGCCACGCTCTTTCTTATGCCATAATGCAGTAACGCCCGCCAGCGTCAATCGAACATCCAAAGTGGGGACCCGAACAAAAGCCCTGAAATAAGACGACGCCCCTCTCGGACACGTCCGTCGGGTAAAGGCGAAAGGGGAGGGCATCCAACCGATCCGCAAAACGGGAACAAAAGAGGAAATAGTGCTATTTTGCCCTGGGAAGCCCGTCAGGCACCGGTGGGCAGTCAAATATAGACAAGCTCATCGACACCGCCCTTTGCCTTTCAGAGAGCTTCCCAGCCTGCCCAAATTTTAGGCACTAGGCCCATCGATCTGTTCTCCCGTCCCACAGGAACAATGCGCCGGCTGCCGTAGCTCCTATCCTGCTGGGGATCGCGAACGTCATAGAGCCGCACGCGATGGATAGGGCGGCATCGATTCACCCCACGATGACCTGCTGCGGAGAAACTCATCATCATATCAAAGGAACAGGAACGGATGCCGCAACACGCCCGGCCTATATTCGATCGCCCCCGACGGGAGCAGGCAAGGGCACCGCCTGATCGACCGGACAACTGAAAGTCCCCGCAGAGGATCATGGGATATATTCATGATCCAGTGCAGCAATCTTCACCGGCATCCGGCCTTTGACAATCGCAAAACGGAGTCAGGCACGACCAAAGCCCGTCCATGACCATTATAGGGCATCCCAATCGAAGAGCCCGTTATCCCGAGAGGCACGGAGCGATATCATCCAGCGAAGACTTTCACCCATCGGATCATCTTGCATTGCTGGCAAAGCTCGAACATTGCATCGCAAGGCAAGGGCGTCTCAATTGTGGTAATGGAGATGGATAGATCAACAGTTCAAGCCGCTGCCACCATTCTCGCCGCCTCCCGGTAATTGCGATTGCACAGCGCGATTTTCCGATAGCCTTGACCCCGCCGCCATCAATAAAGTCCAGCCCTCATCGGCCGCATCCTTGAAAGGAAAACGCCCCGAACGACATTTGCGTCGTTCGGGGCGTGATCTTGGTCGGCGGTCCGGATCGTCCGAACCGGCCAGACGTACAATCAGGCTTTTTCGGCCACAGGCGCCTTGGCGGACTTGGCTGCCGGCTTTTTCTTGGGAGCGGCCTTGGCGGGCGCCTTGGCAGGCGTTGCCGCCTTGCTTCCCGCCGCTGCCTTTTCCGCAGGCTTGGCAGCAGCCGGAGCGGCAGCGTCCTTCTTCGGCGCGGGCGCCGATGGCGTAGCGATGGAGAGGCGCTTGCGCGATGCGGCGGGCTTGGCAGCCGGAGCCTTGGCGGCGGGCGCCTTGGCAGCAACCGGCTTCGCCTCGGCAGGCTTCGTTGCGGGCGCCTTTGCCTCAGGGGCCTTTGCCGCCGGGGCTTTCGCTTCCGCAGGCTTGGGAGCGGACGTCTTCGCAGGGGCCTTGGCCGCCGCCGGCTTGGCAGGCGCTGCCTTTGCAGGTGCTGCCGTTGCAGGCGCAGCCTTGGGAGCAGCGGCCGCCTTCGGAGCCGCTTCGGCCGGCTTCTTGGCATTCACCGGCTTGCGGCCAAGGCCAAGCTTCGTCGCGACGGCGCGCCGCGCTTCCGAATAGTTGGGCGCGACCAGCGGATAGGACTTCGGCAGGCCATAGCGTTCGCGATAGTCATTGGGCGACAGGCCATGGCTGGCCAGGTGGCGCTTCAGCGTCTTGTACGGCTTGCCGTCGATCATGCTCAGAATATGTTCGGGCGAAGACAGGCTTTTGCGGACCGACACGGCCGGCGTGTAAGTCGGCGCCGCCTCCTCCTGGGGCTTTGCGGCAAGATCATCAGTCAAGGCCAGACGCGTGGTCCGAATGAGGTCGGCAAGACCTTCGCTCGCTACATTATTGTTGGAGACAAAGGCACTCACCAGCTGAACAGTGAGCGTCGTGATGTCAGGCTGGTTGTTTTCAGACATTGGCCCCGCTTCCCATCTTTGAGTAATAGAAGCGGCCTTTTGCGCGGTTTTGCGTTAAATGTAAATCCGAAACGACTTGACAGCCCGTCCGCATGCTGTCGAACAGGAACAAACAAGCTCATTTTGTTTCGAGATGGGACAGCCTGACCGCGCAATTCCGTCCGCCGGGGTGGAACCATCTTCGCCATATCATTCGCCAGTCAACGGCGCGAAGGCAGGGCGCCTTGAACAGCATAGGCAGGGCGCTCATCTATATTCGCCTGCCCAGTACCAGTGTTCGACCGGCGGGCGACAATATTTGTCGACAGCGAAACCTGTTCTGCACAAAAAAAAGGCCGGTCTTTCGACCGGCCTACTGAGTTTAGGAGAGGATGCCTGAAAGGCACCCGCCAAATGGCGCGCCGGACTTCCAATGGCAAATGCGAAGCGCGGCGATGTGATTGCGTTGCGCGCAATTCCCGGCGCCGGCTTCATATCGCACCATGTCGGAATGCCCTGCCACGGACGGCGCATCGTTCAGGGCGAACGCTTCGCGACGAACGTCCATGCCGCGTGCGACGCACCCGGCAAAGATCGCGCATATGTCTGAAAAGGGCAGGGCGGGGGTCCATCCCGCCAGACTGGCGCGCGCCCCGCCGGTACGACAGGGGCGCGCCATTCGATCAAGGAAGGGATGGCGGCCCGTTCGTCCGGGCCGATCCTTCCGATCTTGCATCGATGAAGACTTGGGCGGCCAGGCGCGGCCGCCGAAGATCGTCTTCAGCCGTTCAGCTGGTCCTTCACGGCCTTGGCCGGGGTAAAGGTCAGCTTCTTCGAGGCGGCGATCTGGATCACGGCGCCGGTCGACGGATTGCGGCCTTCGCGAGCGGGCTGGTCCTTGACCTTGAACTTGCCAAATCCGTTCAGCGAAACTTCCTCGCCCTTCGCGGCGGCACCGGCGATGGCGGAGAAGACGCCGTCGACATATTTGCGCGCGTCGGCCTTGGTCAGGCCATGGTCGGCGGCCAGTGCTTCGGCGAGTTCAGTATTGTTCATGATGATCTCCCTTTCGTGGACGGATGGTCTTAACCTGTCTCTTCGCACTCAACTAGCCCCTTTGCGACCGGCGAACAGCGAAAATCGGCAGTAAAATCGCGTTATTGGCGCTTTCGGATGGGAAAATGACCCCGACCGGAGCCTTCGGGCCGCCTTTCCCGCCGGCGGCAACTCCTCCGCCCGGGTTCCGATCCGCCGCACGAGCAGGCATTTCGCCCGTGAAAAGGGCCCTCCGGGCGGCTGTTCCGCCAAAATGGTCGCAATTGTCGCGCGCCCCGCCCGCGCCGTGCCGGGGGTGGACCGCCAAGGGCGGGACTTTGGCCCGGCGCAGCCCTTTTACAAAAGCTTGCGGATAGAACCGATCCGGTCGCGGTTGCAGATGAAGGCCGCGTCATTTTCTCCCATCCTTCCTGCACGGCGGCCCCTTGCGGCCGGAATGGCGTGGGACGATGTGGCGGCAGAGCATGGCGGGGATGGGGTGGTGCAGGCGCGCGGCGCGGGCGGTCGCGGTGGGCCTCGGGCTGATGCTGGCGGTCCCTGCGGCGGCGCAGGACGCAGCGCCCGGCCAGCAAAGCGCCGCCCCGATCATCGACCGCGACCGCACCGACCGGCTCGAACCGCAGATCGCGCCTCCGCCTGTCGCCGCGCCGCGCCCGGCGCCCTCGGTCCAGGTCGCGCCCGCGGCTTCCTCCGCGGCCCAGACGCTGCTGACGCGGCTTATCTATAGCGGAACGACGCTGCCCAAATCCCGGCTCGATGCCGCCACTTCCCCCTTTATCGGTCGGCCGCTGACCGGTGAAACGCTCCAGGCCATCGCTCATGCGATCAGTGCGACCTATGCGAAGAGCGACATCGCCTTCTATTCCGTCTCCATTCCGCCCCAGCTGCCTGGCGGCGGCGTCCTGACCGTCCGTCTGGTCGAGGGGCGGGTCAGGGATTATCGCCTCGCGGGCATGTCGCCCAGCATGCCCGCCGGGCTGATCGCCGCGCATATGCGCCGGCTGATGCGGGACGCGCCGCTGCGCAGGAGCCGTCTGGAACGGACATTGGCGCTGCTGCGCGACATTCCGGGGCAGACGGTCGACGCCCGGCTGCGCCAGTCGGGCGCGCCCGGCGATCTCCTGATCGACCTCATCGTCAAGCGCAAGCAGGTGCAGATCGGCCTCACGATCGACAATAGCGGGGTCAGCAATGTCGTGCAGGGCGTGCAGGCGCAGATGTCGGTCACGGTCAACGGCCTTGCGCGCGAAGGCGACAGCACGCGCATCGCCGGCTACCTGCCCTTCTATCCCGACCGCTATCAATATTATTCGCTCAGCCACAGCACGCCCATCGGCAGCAATGGCCTGACCCTGGCCGCGCAGGCCGCCCATGTCGAAACCCGTTCGCGCGACAGCAGGACGACGGGTGAGGCGACATTGGCCGGCCTGACGCTCAGCTATCCCGTGCTGCGGTCGACAAAGTCCCAACTGTCCGTCACGGCGTCCCTCGACGGCATCGACAGCGACAATTATTTCCTCGACATCCGCTTCGGGGATTACCGGTCGCGGGCGCTGCGCCTGGGGGCCTCCTGGTCCCGCGCCGACGCAAGGAACGGCTATGCGGTTTCCACGGTCGTCAGCCAGGGGATCGACGCGCTGGGCGCCCGGCCCTTCACCGGCTTTTCCGAAACCGGCTTCACCAAGGTCAATGTTCAGGCCATCGCAGTGAAGGGGATCAGCAGCAGGCTCAGCCTCCGGACTTCGGTCAAGGGCCAATATTCGAAAGACGATCTTCCGGTGACGGAGCGCTTTCCGCTGGGCGGCCGGGGCGCGGGCATGGCCTTTCGCACCGGAACGCTGACGGCGGAACAGGCCCTTGCCGGCAGCGCCGAACTCTCTTGGTCGCTGCCCGCCCGGTCGCCTGTGCTGAAGGCCAGCGCGCTGTTCGTCGCGCTTGACGGTGCGCTGGCGCATGGCACGGCGCGGCCCGCCTACCGCCTCGCGGCGCGGGACTACAGCCTTGCATCGGCGGGGGGCGGGCTGCGGCTGGGCCTGGGCGCGAAATGGCGGGTCAGCGCGGAAGTGGCCGTGCCGGTCAAGCGGCCCGACCCGACCCTCAGCCGCAAGGCGCGGTTTTTCTTCGGGGTGGGGCGGGCATTTTGATCCGTCCTTTTGCGAATACGCAAAAACAAGAAAATGGGAAGCAAGACATGAACAATGTGTGGGAGGTATGGCCCTCGGCCCTGACCGGGGCCGAATGCGACGCCATCGTCAAGCGCGCGGCGCTCTATCAGCCGGAAAGCGCGACCGTCGGCTTCGCGCAGGCGGTGCGCAGCGATCATGCATATCGCTCGTCCACCATAAGCTGGCTGGACGTTCATCGCGACAAGGACATTGTCGACCGGCTGATGCAGTTCGTCCATTCTTCCAACCGCACCAATTTCGGGATCGACATCGCCGGCCCCTATGAACTGCAATATACCGAATATCATGGGCGGGCTCAGGGCAAATATGACTGGCATCAGGATGTGTGGCTGGAATCCTCCCGCCCCTTCGACCGCAAGCTGTCGGTGGTGGTGCAACTGTCCGACCCGGATGAGTATGAGGGCGGCGCCTTCGAATTTTTCGGCCTTCAGCAGCCGGGCGTCAATTTCGCGCCACGCGGCAGCATGCTGATCTTCCCCTCCTTCCTCCAGCATCGCGTCCTGCCGGTGACCAGAGGCGTCCGCCGCAGCCTGGTGAGCTGGATCGAAGGGCCCCGGTGGCGCTAGAGCCAATCGACATTCAGCCCTGACGGCCTGCAAATGACGCTTTTCCGTGCTTCCGGTGCTTACCTACCTTGAGTAGGCTGCGCTCCGGGTCACGGAAAACCACCCTTTTACCTTCGGTGGCCTTCGGCTCGGCTCGTCATCATCTGAATGTCGATTGGCTCTAAGCCGCCGCTGACGGTCCGATCCTCCGATCTCTGATCTTCCGGCGATCGAACCACGATCGGCGCGGCCCGCATGGATGCGCGCCGACCGCAGCCGCAACCCATGCCTTCCGTCGCCGCTTCGAAGGAAAATGGACCATATCGGAAGCAATTCCGCGAAGGACGATTTGCTTGCCCTGAACCCGGCTTTGCGGACGAGGGACCTTAAGGATGCCGCCAAAAGCCGCCGGATATGCGGATTCCCTGATCTTTCGACCAGCTTTGCGCAGGCGGCAACAGGCTTTTGCGCGCTGAACCGGGACCAATATCGGCAAAGCCGGCCGTTCTGACCAGACCGGTTTCTTCTTGACGCGGCGATAAGGACTGCCGGGCCTAACTTGCTCCCGTTGCGATCTGCTCGCAGGAAAACAGGGAGTCTTGCAATGCCACGTTATGGATCGGTCCGGTCGGGACGGCACTATCTGCTGTGCGCCACGGCGATACCTCTTCTTTTGCTCAGCGCCTGCGCCGACGGCGTGGGCTTCGACATAGGGGCGGGCGGCGGCCAGTCCCCCTCCGGTCCCAGCGGCCCGACAGGTCCGACAAGTCCCACCGGCCCGACCAACCCGTCCGGTCCCTCGGGTCCATCCGGCCCGTCCGGTCCCTCCGGTCCCAGCGGCCCCACGGGTCCGGGCGGCCCCGCCGGTCCCACCAGCCCAACCGGCCCAGCAGGCCCGACCGGCCCCTCCGGTCCCGTGGGCCCCGGCGGTCCGACCGGCCCAG
>NZ_LXYF01000048.1:0-54689 GCF_002894065.1 Sphingobium sp. SA916 | reverse complement strand
GCCTGCCGGCAGTCCGCAAAGCCATCCTTGATCGCCTCTCGCGTGCACCGCCAGGCCAATGCCCTCATTGCGGGGGTGCTCTCTCAAGCGCGTCAGTCTCACTTCTGCCAAAGTAGTGCTAGTTTGAACCGCGTTCCTGTGCAGGAGCAAGTCGCGCTTCAATCCAAAGCATCGCTGACTGAGAGAGGTGGCGACGCCAATCCTATCAGCTTTCGGCAAGGATCAGGTCGGAACCCTTCTCCGCGATCATCATCGTCGCCGCATTGGTGTTGCCCGACACGACGGCGGGCATGACCGAGGCGTCGACAACGCGCAGGCCTTCCACGCCGTTGACCTTCAGCGTGCCGGATACGACCGCATCCGGGCCGACGCCCATGGCGCAGGTGGAGGTGTGATGATAACCGGTCGACCCGCTCGCCCGCGCAAAGGCCAGCAATTCCTCATCGCTTTGCAGCGCTGCCCCCGGCGTCAGTTCATGGTCGAAATAGGGCGCGAGCGCGGGGCTTTCCATCACGCGGCGCGCCCAGCGCAGCCCGCCGACCTGAGCGCGGCAGTCCGCCTCCGCCGACAGGAAGTTGGGCTTGATCGAGGGCGCATCATGGAAGTCGCCGCTCTTCACATGGATGGAGCCCTTCGACTGCGGCCGCATCACATAACCGCCCACCGTCATCCCCGGCAGCTTTTCCATCGTCATGGCGCCATTTTTGGCCAGCGCCTCGAAATCCACCGTGGCGGGGCTGGCGAAGAATTGCAGGTCCGGCAGGTCGAGCGCCGGATCGGACTTGAGGAAAGCCGTCAGGTTCGACCCGCCCAGCGCCAGCAGTCCGGTACGGCTCGCGGCGAAACGGATCATCTGCCCCACCAGCGGCAGGCCGCGCGACATGGCGTTGAAGCTGGAAGCGCCCGGCTTGAGGCGAGCGCGGACCATCGATGCATAATGGTCCTGCAAATTCTCACCGACGTTCGGGCTGTCCACCAGCGTCGCGATGCCCAGCGCCCGCAGGCGTTCGCCCTGGCCGATGCCGGACAGTTCCAGCAATTGGGGCGAATTGATCGTGCCGCCCGAAAGGATGACTTCGCGGCGGGCGCGCACCTGCCGCAGCCGGCCGCCCTTCCAATATTCGACGCCGACGGCCTTCCTGCCTTCGAACAGGATGCGCGTGGCGTGGGCATGGATGATGACCTGGAGGTTAGGCCGCTTCATCGCCGGGTGCAGATAGGCGACCGCCGCCGATACGCGCAGGCCCTTATGGGCGTTGAGCCGGACCCGCGCCACGCCCTCCCGCGTGGTGCCGTTCAGGTCTTTGGCGACCGGGGCGCCCGCTTCCTCGAACGCTTTCGTCATGATGTCCAGCATCGGGTGCCGCATCGGCACGTCGCTGATCTTGAGCGGGCCTTCCTGCTGGTCGCGGCTGGCGCCTTCGCCCTGCTGGTTCTCGATCCGGCGGAAATAGGTTTCCGCTTCGTCCCAGCCCCAGCCCGTCAGCCCCCTTTGCCGCCAGCCGTCATAATCTTCCGGCAAGCCGCGCACCCAGAGGATGCCGTTGATGGAGGAGGAACCGCCCAGAACCTTGCCGCGCGGGAAGAAATGCTGCCGGCCGTCCGAACCCGGATCGGGATCGGTCATGTAATTCCAGTTTATGCGCGGGTCCTTCAGCATCCTGGTGAAGCCGGCGGGCACATGAATGTTCATCGTGCTCATCGCCTGCGCGGGATTGAAGAGATTCTGCAACGGCCGGTCGTCGCCGCCCGCCTCCAGCAGCGCGACCTTGTGGCGGCCGTTGGCGCTCAGCCGGTTGGCGAGCACGCAGCCGGCCGATCCGGCGCCGACGATGACATAATCGGCTTCCGCCTCCACGCTGCTCTGCGCCTCGACCATGCTGCCTTTCTCCTTATCCTCAGCACCGTGCATAGCGGGGAGGGATGAAGGGTGCGCAAGCCTTATGTCGGACTTTACCGACGAACATCGCCCTTATGATGGCTTGGCGGATGCCATCGAAATCCGGGGGTCGCCAGCGCTATGACTGCATCGGGACGCAGTCTTGGCCAAGGATGAGGATAAGAATGACGGGGCTTTTCTCGCTCGCGGGACGCACGGCGATGGTCACGGGAGCCTCCCGCGGCCTGGGCAGGGCGATCGCGCTGGGGCTGGCGGACGCGGGAGCATCGCTGATCCTCGCGGCGCGGGACGGCGCGAAGCTGGAGGAAACCGCCGAGGAAATACGGGCGGCTGGCGGGCGGGCGCAAACCATCGCGTTCGACCTGGCCGATCTGGAGGCGGTGCAGGCGGCGACCGACAGGCTGAACGCCGACGGCGCGGCCATCGACATATTGGTCAATAACGGCGCCATCGGCGGATGGGGACCGCTCCACGAGTCCACCCTCGCCCATTGGGAGAATATGTTCGATGTGAACGTATCGTCCATGTATTTGCTGTGCCGCGACCTGTCGAAAGACATGGCGGCGCGCAAATGGGGGCGGATCATCAACTTCGCCTCCTACGTCTCCGACACCGGGCGGCCGAACCTGTCCGCCTATGTCGCCAGCAAACATGCGGTGCTGGGCCTGACGCGATCCATCGCGGCCGACCTGGCGCCCCATGGCGTCACCTGCAACGCGATCGCGCCCGGATTCTTCGACACGGACATGGCCGCGCCCACCGTCGGCCATCCGGAGCGGGCGAAGATCTTCCGCAGCGCCATAGCGCTCCACCGCTTTGGCGATCCGAAGGAGATGGTCGGCCCCGTCCAGTTCCTGGCATCCGACGCATCGGCCTATATCACGGGCCACATGCTGCCGGTCGACGGCGGCGTCGCCAATATCCTGTCGCTGCCTGTCGTGGTCGAGACCTAAGCAGCCCCTTTCTTTGCCGAATCCAGAAGGAAAATCGCGCATGACCGATACGCTTCTCCACCTAGCGAACCCCGAAAAGCTGTTCATCGGCGGCGACTGGTCCCCTTCTTCCGGATCGGACGGTATCGAGATCATCTCGCCCGCCACCGAGGAGAAAGTGGGCCGCGTCGCCAAGGCGACCACCGCCGACATGGACCGCGCCATCGCGGCGGCGCGCAATGCCTTCGACAACGGCCCCTGGCCCCGCATGACCGGGCCGGAGCGCGCCGTCTATCTGCGCCGCATCGCTGAGGAAATGGCCAGGCGCAACGACGATTTCGCCCGCGCCTGGTCGCTGCAGGTGGGCATGCCCTATTCGCAATCGTCGATGACGGCCCCCTTCATGGGCGGCTATTACACCTATGCCGCGGACCTTGCCGAAAAGGGCTTTGAGGAGGTGCGTCCCGCCCTGGCGGGCGGGCATGCCATCGTCGTGCGCGAGCCGGTGGGCGTCGTCGCCGCCGTGGTGCCGTGGAACGCGCCGCTGGCCACGCTCTCCTTGAAGGTCGCCTTCGCGCTGGCGGCAGGCTGCACGATCATCGCCAAGCCTTCGCCCGAAACGCCGCTGGAAGCGTTGATCCTGGCCGAATGCATCGCGGCGGCGGGCGTGCCCGAGGGCGTCTTTTCCGTCCTGACGGCGGATCGCGACGTGTCCGATTATCTGATCCGCCATGAAGGGGTGGACAAGGTCAGCTTCACCGGTTCGACCGCCGCCGGCCTGCACATCGCCTCGGTCGTCAGCGCCCGGTCGGGACGCATCACGACGGAACTGGGCGGCAAGTCCGCCGCCATCATCCTGGACGATGCCGACATCGGCAAGGTCGTGGAAGGGATCATGCCGAACCTGGTCGGGCTGTGCGGCCAGCAATGCGCCGCCTTCAGCCGCATATTAGTGCCCGCCTCATTGAAGGGCGCGGTGGAGGAAGCGCTCGCCGCCGCCATGCAATATGTGCAGGTGGGCGATCCTTTCACTGAAACGACGCAGATGGGCCCGCTCGTCACCCAGCGCCAGCATGGCCGCGTCTTCGACTATATCCAGCAGGGCAAGACGCAGGGCGCCCGCATCGTCACGGGCGGCAACCGCCCTGCGCATCTCGACAAGGGCTGGTTCGTGGAGCCGACCCTGTTCACGGACGCCAGCAACGACATGACCATCGCCCGCGAGGAGATTTTCGGACCCGTCGGCACGATCATCGCCTATGGCAGCGAGGAAGAGGCGATCGCCATCGCCAACGACAATATCTACGGCCTGTCGGGCGGGGTGTTCACGCAGGATGTAGAGCGCGCCTACAAGGTCGCCCGCCGCATCCGTACCGGCAATTTCGGCCATAATGGCCGCGTCATCGACTACACCATCCCCTATGGCGGCTTCAAACAGTCCGGCGTGGGCCGCGAGGGCGGTGAGGAAGGGTTGCACGGCTTCACCGAGATCAAGGCCGTCTTCATGCAGGACCTGCCTGCCCATCTGAAGGGCTGACCCCTTGCACGCGCGCGTGGATGGCCCCGCCGACGCCCCCGCCCAGACCAGTCACTGGCCGGACAATTATGGTCCGGCCAGCGCCTGGTGGACCGTCTTCATCCTGATGATCTTCCAGATCGTGTCGATGATCGACCGGCAGGTCATATCGGTGCTGATCCCGGAGATGCGGGCGGAGCTTGGCCTCAACGATTTCCAGATCAGCCTGGTGCAAGGCCTGTCCTTCGCGCTCTTCTACGGACTGATGGGGCTGGTGATCGGTGGGCTGGTCGACCGTTATTCGCGGCGCGCGATCATGTTCACCGGCATCGTGGTCTGGTCGCTGGCGGCGGCGGGCACAGGGCTGGCGCGCAGCTACAGCCAGCTCTTCGCCGGCCGGCTGCTGGTGGGCGCGGGCGAGGCGGCGGTATCCCCCGCCGGGCAGTCGCTCCTTGCCTCCATCTTCCCCCGTCATCGGCTGACGACGCCGATCGCCTGCCTTTCCGTGTCCGGCGTCATCGGCATATCGCTGTCCTACGCGCTGGGCGGCAACCTGCTCGCGCTGTTCAGCGCGGAGCCGTTGAGCGGTCCGTTCGCGGGGCTTGCCCCTTGGCGGCAAGTGCTGGTGGTGACGGGCCTGCCCGGCGTGGCGGTCGCGTTCCTGGCCTTCGCCTTTCGCGAGCCGAAGCGCCGCAGCCAGCCTCCGCCCGACCGGCAGGCGGCAAGCTGGGGCGCCTTCTTCCGCCATATCGGCGCGCATCCCCGGCTGATGCTGGGGCTGATCCTGGGATCGGCGGTGATGGCCGTCGCCATTCAGGGGACGATGGTATGGACGCCGACCTATGCCCGCCGCGTGCTGGGCGTCAGCGCGGCGGAGGTGGGAACGATGATGTCGGTCGCGGTCGCGCTGGGCGGCATCGTCGGCGGCCTGTCGCTGGGCGTGCTGATCGACCATCGCTTCGCGCGCGGCACCCGCGACATGGCGCTGCGATTGCTGTGCGGCTTCTGCATCGCGATTCCCCCGGTTCTGGCGGCGGCCTTCGCAGCCGGCAATTTCGCCCTGCTGTTCGGCGCGATCACGCTGATGATGATGACCATGGGGTCGAGCTATGGGCCGACCATGGCCGCCGTGCAGATGATCGCGCCCATCGAGATGCGCGGACGCTTCGCCGCGCTGATGGTTTTGGCGTCCAATCTGTGCGGCTATGCGCTGGGACCGATGCTGATCGGTTTCCTGACGGATTATGTCTATGGCGATCCCATGAAGCTGGGCTGGGCGATCATCACCGGCCTGCTGACCGCCGGACCGCTCGCGGCCTGGATGGTCTGGTCGGCGCGGGGCGATTTCCTGCGCCATCTGGATCGATGAAGCCAGCCATCACAACCACGGTGATGCCAAGCTTGTCCTTCCTTCGAAGGCGAGTTCGGCCCATGCTGCAACATGGCATCGGCACCAGAATCCTGACGAAAAGGCCATCATGACGACGACTATTCCCGCCCTCATGCGCAGCGCCGCCGCGCGTCACGGGGACCGCCCGGCCCTGGTTTCGCAGACAGACGGGGCGATCAGCTATCGCGAACTCGACCGCCAGGCCGATCTGGTCGCCAAGGCCCTGATCGCGGATGGCGCCCGGCCGGGCGACCGGGCCGCCATCTGGGCGCCCAATATGTGGGAATGGGTCGCCATCGCCATCGGCATCCAGCGCGCCGCGGGCGTGATGGTGCCGCTCAACACGCGCCTGAAGGGCGGCGAGGTGTCGGACATCGTGCGGCGGGGACAGATTGTCCGCCTGTTTTCCATCGGCAGTTTCCTGGGCCGCTATTATCCGGCCATGCTGAAGGACGAAGCGATGCCCGGCCTGCGCCGCCGCATCGTGTTGCGCGCCGAACCGCAGGAACTGGGCGAAGGCGAAATCGGTTTCGAGGATTTCGTCGCGCTGGCCGCAAACAGCAGCGACGCGCAGCTTGCCGAGCGCGAGGCGATGGTGAAGCCCGACACGCTGGCCGACCTCATGTTCACGTCCGGCACGACGGGAGCGCCCAAGGGCGCGCTGTTCGATCATCGCCGGTCGCTGGGCGGCGGTCAGGCATGGGTCGACATCGCCCGGCAGACGGCGGACGACCGCTATGCCGCCTTCGGTCCCTTCTCGCACAATGCATCCTACAAGGCGGGCTGGGTCGCATCGCTGATCGCGGGCAGCACGCTCTATTGGCCCGAAGCCTATGATCCGGCCAGCGTGCTCGACCTGGTGGCGAAGAACCGGATCACCGTGATGCCCGCGCCGCCGACCGTGTTTCAGGAGATGCTGGCCTTTCCGAACTGGCGCGATTGGGACATTTCGAGCTGGCGCTTCATGTCGACGGGATCGACCGTCGTGCCGATCGAACTGATGAAACGGCTCCAGGCCGAAACCCCGATCCAGGAGATCAGCACCGGCTATGGCATGACCGAATGCTGCGGCTCCGCGACGCACACCCGGCCGCGCGATCCCATGGAACGCATCGCCTATACGGTCGGCACGGCGATCCCCGGCACGGAAATCCGCATCGCCGGACCCAACGGCCATTCCCTTGCCGTGGGCGAGCCGGGCGAAGTGCTGATCCGCGACGACAAGCTGCTGATCGAATATCTCGACAATCCGGAGGCGACCCGCGCCACGCTCGACGCCGATGGCTGGCTGCATTCGGGCGATGTCGGCTGTCTGGATGCGGACGGGTATCTGAAGCTCACCGACCGGCTGAAGGACATGTATATCGTCGGCGGATTCAACGTCTATCCGGCGGAGATCGAGAAGCAGATGACCGGCCTGCCGGGCATCCACCAGTCCGCCATCATCGGCGTGCCCGACCAGCGGCTGGGCGAAGTGGGCCATGCCTTCATCGTCCGGGCAGCCGGTTCCTCCATCACGGCGGAGGAGGTGATCGGCTGGGCGAAGGCCAATCTCGCCAATTACAAGATCCCTCGCGGCGTCACCTTCCTCGACGCGCTGCCGATGAATTCGACGGGGAAAGTGATCAAGTTCGCGCTGAAGGAACTGTATAAAAGCGCGTGACCGGGAAGAAGAGGCGTCAGCGCCGCGCGCCCCGTCATTTCTGGCGAACCGTCAGCTCAGGCCTCCGCCGGTCCCGATTTTTCGAACTGGCGGAGAAAATCGAACAGCCCGGGCGGGGTTGGTTTTTTCCCCGGATCGTACCAGGGCAGCAAGTTCTTGAGCAGTTGTGGGAAAAATACCCTGAGCTGGAAATTGTTGAGCGCCTTGATGTCGCGATCAAGCGCGGCTTGTTCGGCAGGCGTCATGCTTTTCTTGTCCTGCTCGATCAGGTAGGAAAACATGCGGTCCATGAAACCCCGCAAATGAACCATGGCATAGAGGCAGCCATAGACACGGTAGAAATAGCCGTTCCAGATCCTGCCCCACAGGCCGCGGCTGTAAATCCGGTGATAGATCTGGAAGCAGACCTCCCGATGTTCGAACTCTTCGGCCATATGCCATTTCCAGAATGCCACGGCATTGGGGTCGGCGCCTTCGATCAGCGCATCCATCCGCTCGAACCAGATGCCGCCCTGCACCGCGCCCAGCGATTCGAAGCCGTCGGCATAGGCGAGCATGAATTTGAGCGAGCGGTTCTTCAGGAAAGCGTCCAGATCGTCGGCCAGCTTCTTCTCGAACTCGGCCAGCCGGGGATAGCCTTGCGCCGCGATCACCTTGTTGAACTTCTGATGCTGGCGGTAATGCTGCGATTCCTGGCCGATGAAGGCGGCCATGTCCTCGCGCAGTTGCTCCGAACCGGCGGGCAGGCGCTCCATCGCGATGTTCAGCACCTTGATCAGCCAGGGTTCGACCGGGGCGGGAATGATCGAGGTCGCGTTCTGGAACTGGGCGAAGGCGATATTGGGCGCCCAATGTGCGCGCACCTTTGAAAAATCGATACGTGGATAGCGTATGATGATGCCCACGGACATCCCCTCTTTCTTTCGTTGTCATCAAGGATACGCCATCGTACCACCGGCCCGTTCTCCCGTCATGACTGCCCGGGAGTCCGATCATGACTGTGATGCATCCGCCCATGGATATTCGGCCAGGGGATGGAAGCATTATGAATCGGCCGATCATTGAGGAGAGGCCCTTTGACTCCCACCCCCTTCTGCATCGACGTGCCGCAGTCCGTGCTCGATCATATCCGGCACCGGCTGGCGGACAGTCGCATCGGCTATATGCCCGACGATCCCGACCAGTGGAAATATGGCATGGATGCGCGCTATCTGGCCGAGCTGGTCGATTATTGGCGTTCGGCATATGACTGGCGCGCGGAGGAGGAGAAGCTCAACCGCTGGCCGCAGTTCATGGTCGAGATCGACGGCATCCCCATTCATTTCTATCATGTGCGGGGCAGTGACGCGCACAGGCCGCCGATCCTGCTGACGCATGGATGGCCGGGATCGGTGGTGGAGTTCCAGGAGGCGATCCCGCTGCTGACGGAGGCGGGCTTTTCCGTCGTCGTGCCGTCCCTGCCCGGCTATGGCTGGTCGGGCCGGCCGCCGCGGCCGATCGGCCCCGCCCGCGTCGCCGCCTTGTGGCGCGTCTTGATGGTGGACGTGCTGGGCTATCCGCGCTTCTTCGCGCAGGGGGGCGACTGGGGATCGGCGGTGACGACGCAGTTGGGCATCAGCCATGCCGATGTCGTGGCGGCGATCCATCTCAATTTCTTCATGGCGCCGCCGCCGCATGCCGATGCCGATGCGGAACTGCTCGACTATTGGGCGCAGGTCCGCACGGTGATGGAGGCGGAAAGCGGCTATCATCACGAACAGGCCACCAAACCGCAGACCATCGGCCTTGCGCTGCACGACAATCCGGTCGGCTGGGCGGCCTGGGTGGTCGAGAAATTCTGGCGCTGGGGCGACACCAAGGGCGATATAGAGAGCCGGTTCAGCAAGGATCATCTGATCACCAACCTCATGTCCTATCTTGTCACCGACAATGTGATGTCGTCGATATGGATGTATTACGGCCTGAACGGCGACGCGCTGGCGGCCGGGCCGGTGACAGTGCCCACCGCGCTCGCCCATTTTCCCGGCGAATTCTATCCCATGCCCAGCCACGCCCTGGCCAAGCGGCAATATCATGTGGTCCGCATGACGAAGATGGACGCGGGCGGGCATTTCGCCGCGATGGAGGAACCCCAGGCGTTCGCCCGCGACGTCGTCGCATTTTTCGAGAGCTGGATATGACGCTGGAACCGAATGGCGTGCTGCTGGCCGAGGAAGCCGGCGAAGGCATATTGCTGCTGACGATGAACCGGCCGGCGCAACGCAATGCGATCGATCTCGCGCTGCTCGACGCCATGAACGCGGCATTCGATGTTTTCGTGCAGGACGACCGCTGGCGGGTGGGCGTGTTGACGGGCGCGCCGCCCGCCTTCTGCGCCGGGCTGGACCTCAAGACCTTCTCTGCCCCCGAGGCGCCGCGCCAGGGCGTGACGGCGCTGATCCAGCGCGTACCGCGCCTAGGCAAGCCCATGATCGCCGCCGTCGGCGGTGCGGCCTATACTGGCGGGCTTGAGCTGGCGCTGGGTTGCGACTTCATTCTGGCCAGCGAGAATGCCCGGTTTGCCGATACGCATGCGAAGATCGGCGCATTGTCGGGCAGCGGCATGGGGTCGCGCCTGCCCCGCGCCGTAGGCGCGCGCTTCGCCCGCCAGATGATATTGAGCTGCCAGCCGGTCGATGCCGCCACGGCCTTGCGCGTGGGCCTGGCCAATGAGCTTCTGCCGGCTGAGCAATTGCTGCCCAGAGCCATCGAGATCGCCGGGGCGATCGCCGCGCACGATCCCGGCCTGATCCGCATGTCCAAGAGCGTGATCGATCGCGGAACGGAAGGCACGCTGGCCGACGCGCTGGCGATCGAGACGGAGGCGCTGCAACAGCGCAAGGCCATGGGCGCCATGGCGTGGAGCAGCGCGACGCCCGGCTGAAAGAAAGGGGGGCGAACCAAAGATCCGCTCCCCTTCCCTTACCCCTTTTCCGGTCAGATGCCCCAGAGCTGGGCCGCCGTTTCGCCCAGCACCTTGCGCGCGGCGGGCTCACCCACCGTGTCGAAGATGCGCTTCATGATGGCGTCGCTGCTGCCCATCACACCTTCCGGATGCGGATAGTCGGTCGACCACATCACCCGGCCATCCCCGATGCGCGCGATATTCTCCATCGCGACATCGTCTTCCATGAAAGTGGTGTAGCAGTGGTTATGCCAGTACCAGCTCGGCTTCTGCGCCAGCTTGGGCCGCAATTCGGTCGCATAGTCGCGTGCGACCTTGTCGGCATTTTCCAGCGTGCCGGGCACCCAGCTCGCGCCGCCTTCGGTGAAGACGACGCGCAGGCCGGGGAAACGGTCGAACAGGCCGGAGAAAACCAACTGCCCGAACAGCCCGGTGAAGGGCATCAGATTGGCGTTCAGGTTCGCGCCCAATGAGCCCCGGCCGCTATATTGCAGATAGGCGCCGATATGGAAGGAGACGGGAAAGCCGCTTTCCTGGATCGCTTCCCAGAACGGGTCCATATCCTTGCTGTTGTAGCGCACGCCCTTGGGACTGACGGGAATGTCGATCGCCTTGTAGCCGAGCTGCTTCAGCTTCTGGAGATAATCCTTCGTTCGTTCCGGCCACAGGAAGGTGGGCAGCAGCGCGACGGGGAACAGCCGGTCGGGCGCCGCTTCCTTCCATTCCGCGGCCCATTCATTGCAGACATCGACGCAGCGATACCAGAATTCCTTGTCCGGCATGCGGATCAGGCTGTTGAGGCGGCCATGATAGATGATGGCGGCGTCAATGCCCTCCGCATCCATGTCCGCCAGGCGCTTGTCGACATCCCAAAAGCCCTCGCGCCCTTCAGGGAAGGTCGGCGGCAGGCCGGGGACGTCATAATTCTGGCCGTCGACTTCGAGATGGAAGCCCGTCTCGTCCTTCCAATATTTAGGCGCGCGATCTTTGTCCGCGCCCTTCAGCCGGTTTTCCCACAGCCCCGGTTCCTCGATCAGATGATCGTCGCTGGAAATGACGCGCATGCCGGCCGGCCTCTCCCACGATCGGGCCGGCATGACGCGGTCCTTGGGCCACGGGGTCGCGGTGAAACTATTCATCCTTTTCCATTCCTTCTTGGGGATCTCGTCCGACACGGGGCTGCCGTCCGCTACCCCCGTCTTGCTCGCCCTTATAGCATGACCGAAGGAATAGGCGCCGTTATGGGCGGGTTCCGGGCGATGTCATCAGACTTCTGATGAGTTGTCGAAAGTCCATTCAAGATCATTGTTCAATGATATTGAATAGTTTTTTCGAAAATTGCCCGATTATAGGGGCAATGGATAAGGTTTAACATGAGCGCACTGGTCCGCCGTTATGGCCCGGCCGCATGCGCGAGGAGAGAATGATGCTGAAAGAAGACGAGGTTCAGGAAAGGGCCGGGCTCAAGGTCCGCGCACTCAGCCCCGGTTTCGGTGCGGAGATCATCGGCGTCGATCTGTCGCGCCCGCTGGACGACAACATGGCAAACGCAATCCGCGACATATGGATCGAGGCCGGACTGCTGCTGTTCCGCGATCCCGATGCCGATGACGAAGCGCAGATGCGGCTGAGCCGTCTGTTCGGGGAGATGGAGCCGGCTGCGACCGCCGATATGAACGATCCCAACAACCAGTTCATGATGACGCTGAAATATGACCCGGCGGACGACAAGCCCCGCTTCCAGACCGATTATCATTTCGGCGGGCATGACCGGGCGGGCTATATCCCGTGGCATTGGGACCAGAGCTTCATGCCGACGATCGTGCGCGGCGCGGTGCTCCGCATGGAGAAGCCGGCGACGCAGCTTGGCCGAACCGGGTTCATCGATGCGATCGAAGCCTATGAGCGGCTGTCGCCCGGAATGAAGGAGAAGATCGACGGCATGGAGGTCGTCTATCATTTCGTGACGGACTTCATGCAGTGCAAATATGGCGTCCCGGCCGATCTCCGTGCCTTGGCGCGCGACACGCCTTCTGGCGGAACGAAATATGATTTCCCGCCCGTCGTCCACCCGATGGTCATCACCCAGCGGGAGACCGGGCGCAAGGCGCTGAAGATTTCACCGCTGCAGGCGCAGTATATTCTGGGCATTGATCGGGCCGAAAGCGATTCGCTGCTCGCCGAACTGGCGGCGCATCTGACCGACGAGCGACATGCCTATTTCCACGACTGGCAGAAGAACGACATGCTGGTATGGGACAATTGGCGGATGATCCACCATGCGGAGGGCGTGCCGTTGAACGTCCCACGCAGCGCCCGCCGCACCACGATCATGGGCGACTATGCGGTGGGCCGCTATCTCGACCCGGCACTCGACCGCAACCGGGCCGTCAAGCGGATCGTGGATTGACAATCAGGGGAGCGCCTTGTCACCGCCTTCGGGCCGTGATGGGGCGCCTTTGGCCTATCGTCCCGAAAAATGCGGCGGCCGCTTTTCCATGAAAGCGGCGGTCGCCTCGCTATAATCCTCCGTCATCGTGCCCAGTATCTGCGCCCGGTTTTCCGCCTGGATCGCGGCTTCATAGCTGTTGGCATCCAGATTGGCCCACATCAGCGCCTTGGTATGGGCGACCGAATAGGGGCTGTTCGCCAGAACGGAGCGCGCATAGGCGATGGCGTCGTCGATCAACGACCGCGGATCGGACAGCGATCGCACAAGGCCGATGCGCTCGGCTTCCTCCGCCTCGATCGCGCGGCCGGTCAGCAATATGTCGAAGGCTCGCGCCGCGCCGATCATGCGCGGCAGCAGATAGGAGATGCCGCTTTCGCCGCCGGTCAATCCGATCCGCACCGCCGCCACGAGAAATTTCGCTGCGGGGGTCGCGATCCGTACATCGGCGCTGAGCGCGATCGCCATGCCCGCACCCACAGCCGGGCCATTGACTGCCGCGATCACCAGTTTCGGCATGGACCGGATGCGTCCGCCCATGCCGGCGAACTGTTGTTGCCAGTGAAGTTTCTCGATGACGCCGCTGCTGCCCGTCTGGTTACGCTGGTTGGACGCCGCGAGATCCTGCCCTGAACAGAAGCCTCGCCCGGCGCCGGTGATGATGACGGCCCGGCAGGCGGCGTCGGCCGCCAGTTCGTCCATCAGCCCGTTGAAGCGGGCGACCGTCTCCCGAAGCAGGGCGTTCATGCGCGCGGGCCGATTGAGCGTTACGAGCGCGATTCCCTGGCCGTCCGTCAGCCGTTCGACGACAATATCCTCGGCCATCATCCTCTCCCCAACATGGCCATGACGGTGCCGCCGCCGTCGACCCGCTGGCAAGCCATGGCCATGGTCTCTACACATATGCGTAGAAATGGGATGCGGCTGTTCCCATCGCCCGCTTTCGCGCAGGAATGGGGCATGAGCCCGCACCCGCCCCCTGACGCCGCCGGTACATCCCAATTGCATCTGATCGCGCAGGAATGGAGGCGCGCCTGGCGTCCCGGCGTTGCGGCGCTGTTCGCAGGATCGCTGGGCTATTCCCTCTATTCTGCGGTTTCCAGCCTGTTCGTGGAACCCTTGCAGCAGCAGTTCGGCTGGTCGCGCGGGGACATCGCCTTCGTCCACAGCTTCGGCCTGATCATCGCTTTCATCGCGCCGGTCATCGGCCGGATGACGGATCGTCACGGCGTCAGACCGATATTGTCGGCGGGCCTGCTGCTGACCGCCATCGGTTATGGGCTGCTCGCTTCCATGGGCGGATCGCTCGGCTATTTCTACGCGGTGCATTTCGGCTTTGCGCTCGTCGGCATGGCGACGACCGGCATCACCGTCACGCGCATCCTGAGCGGCGCGTTCGAGCGGACGCGGGGGACCGCGCTCGCCATAGGCCGGTCGGGGCTGGCGGTCGCGGGTGCGTTGATGCCGATGGCGCTATATCCGTTGATCCTGCGCTTCGGATCGTCGGGCGGCTATCTGCTGCTTGCCGCCTTCATCCTGTTGATCGCGCTGCCTCTCATCTGGTTCTGGGTGCCCCCACGCACTGCGGAGCTGCGGTCCGGACGCACCGCGCTGCCCCGTGCTGACAGCGCGCTGTCGCTGCTGGCCAATGGCAAGGTCCGCATCCTCATCGCGGCGTCCGTTCTCAACTATGTGCCGGTGGTGGCGTTGCTCTCCCAGATGAAGCCGCTTGGCGTGGAAAAGGGGCTCGATGCCGTCGCCGCCGTGGGCGCGGTATCGATGATGGGCGCGGCTGCCGCCATGGGCGCATTGCTCAGCGGTGTCCTGGTCGATCGCTTCTGGGCGCCCGCAATTGCCTTCATCCTGAATTTCGCGCCTGCGGTCGGTTGCCTGCTGCTGCTCCAGCACGATGTACCGCCCGCGCTTTTCTATGGCGCGGTGCTGATGATCGGCCTTGGCCAGGGGGCGGAGATCGATATCGTCGCCTTCATGATCGCGCGCTATTTCGGGCTGCGCAGCTATGCCACCATCTACAGCCTGTCGACGCTGGGCATCGCGCTTGGCGTCGCGGTAGGCGCCAGCCTGATCGGCATGGCCTATGATCGTTTCGGCAGTTACGACATTGCCCTGCTGGCTTGTTCAAGCAGCTTCTTTCTCGCCGCCTTGTTCTACCTGATGATGGGGCGTTATCCGGAGGGCGGCCAACCGGACTAGAGCCATCGACATTCAGAAGATGACGAGCCGAAAATGGTGGTTTTCCGTGACCCGGCGCGCAGCGTACTCAAAGTACGTGAGCACCGGAAGCACGGAAAAGCGTCATTCGCAGGCCGTCAGGGCTGAATGTCGATTGGCTCTAAGCTCGCCTCAAGTCCGGAGGCGGCGCATCAGGCATTCCTGGGCGGTCGACGCGATCAGACGGCCATCGCGGTCGAAAATCCGCCCCGTCGTGAGGCCCAGGCCATCACCTGCCGACGGGCTGGACGTATGATGCAGCATCCATGCCTCGCAGCGGGCAGGGCGGTGGAACCACATCGCATGATCCATGCTGGTGATCAGGAATTCGCCGCTGTTGGTGGGCAGGAAATGCGGGATCGCCGCGGCGCCGCCCAGCCAGTAATCGCTGGCGAAGGCGAGCAGACACTGCTGCAACCGGCTGTCCTCCACAGTGGTGGCGCCGGACTGGCGGAACCAGAATGATCGCGCCGCTTCGGTCGGCCGTGCGAGGAAATAGTCTTCCGGCGCGATCGGGCGCATCTCTATCGCCAGGGCGGCGGCGAAGTTGTGCGTCACCGCCTGTTCCAACTCCGCCGCCCGTTCGCGCACGAAATGCTGGATCGGCGCGACCCGCTCGGGCGGCGGCACGACAGGCATCGCTGCGTTCTGATGGACGAATCCCTCCTCTGGCGCATGGAATTCGGCCATCATCGTGAAGATCGCCCGCCCATCCTGACAGGCGGTGATCTGACGGTTCGCGAAACGACGGCTGTCGCGCAGGCGCGCAACCTGATAGTCGAGCCGCCGATCCGTGCGCCCGGCGGCGAGGAAATAGGCGTGGAAAGAGCTTGCGGGCAGCGCTTCCACCGTCTTCATCCCTGCCAGCAGGGCCTGGGCCAGCAATCGCCCGCCGAACACCGACCCGATGTGATTGTGCGCTCCGGCCGATCCGGTGAACCGGTCCGGTCCCGTTTGCGTGACATCGAGGATGTCGGAAATGGCATCCCGCGTCGGCAGGGGTCTATCGTCATGGAACGGCCCATCCGCCGCGATCATGCATCGAGTCCCAGAGCGCGCCGCACCGACAGGACCGTATCCATCTCGTCCAGACCGCTCAACGGCAGGTCATATTCCGAGCGGTCGTCGATCTCGCTGATATGGGCGGCGATGTCGTCGCAGCTCGGCGCGTCCCGGCCGGGGCTGTACCAGCCCCGCGTCAGGCCGACGAACAGCCGCGAATATTTGCCGCCCAGCACCGAATACATATGCTGGGAGGAGGTGCAGTCCCGGCTGGCCATATAGCAGGCCAGGGCGGCGACGAATTCCGGCTTCATCCCTTCGATGAAATGACGGGTCCGGGCGCCTGCGGCCTTGAGGAAAGCGATGTCCGGGCGCTGCTCGACAGGGGTGCCGCCCAGCCGCCCGCCCTGCGCATTGGGGAAGAGCGTATTGACGACGATCCCTGCGGGAGCCTCCTGCGCGATGACGTTCATCAGGCCGATCAGCGCCGTCTTGGCAGCCCCATAATTGGCGCGATAGGGGTTGCCGAATACGCCCGATTGCGAACTGACCAGCACGATCCGGCCATAGCCCTGCTCCATCATGGCGCGATAGGCGGGCTGGCATATGTTGAACGCGCCCTTCACATGAACGGCCAGCACGGATTCGATGTCCTCCCCGGTCAGTGCGCCGAAAGCTCCGTTCCGCTGATTGCCGGCATTGGAGATGACGATGTCGACCCGGCCGAAGGCGGCCATCGCGGCATCGACGACGGCCTGTCCTCCCGTCTCGGTCGCCACCGTGTCGTAATTGGCGATGGCGCGAGCGCCCAGATTCCTGAGTTCTTTCACGACGGCATCGGCATAGCCGGTCGATCCGCCCTGCCCCGTCGGATCTCCACCCAGGTCATTGGCGACCACAGCCGCACCTCTGCGCGCCAGTTCCCGGCAGAAGGCCGAACCAAGCGCGCCGCCCGCACCCGTCACCACAGCCACTTGCCCGTTGAAATCGATCGCCATCCGCGCCTCCATCAGGCGCTGACCATGGCGGCAGCCCGGCCGACCGCCAAGCCGGGCGATGGAATTTCGGCCATGTGATGAATGGCGGCGCCGTAACTCAAAGCTGTTTGGGTTCGCTCGCCTTGAAAAGCATGCGCGCCAGAACGCTTTCCTCGACGTCCGGGTCCGGTCCGCCCTCGGGAAAGAACCAGTCGCCCAGCAAGACCGATCCGGCCAGCATGCCGAATCCATAGCGGACCATCAGTTCCGGCGGCACGTCGAATTCCAGCCCCGCCTGCTCATATTGCGATCGCATGCGGGCGACGGCACGCGTGAAATAGTCGTCCAGACCATGAATGGCCGCCGCATCCACGTCCCCCCTGGACTTGACCATCGCCAGCAACAGATCGGCATGGTCGCGCAGAAAGGGATACAGCGCCTGGACGAAGCGCATGCTGCGTTCCTCACGGTCGGGCGGCAGCGTGTCGCTATAGTCCAGGAATTCGCGGAAACGGGCATTGAACGGCTCGGTCACCGCTTCGGTGAACAAAGCCTCCTTGCTGCCGAAATTGTTGAAGATCAAAGGCTCCGCCACCTCCGCACGGGCAGCGATATGGCGCGTCGTCGCGCCGGCAAAGCCCCGCTCCGCGAAGACCGCGCGGGCAGCGTCGAGAATGAGCGCCCGAATTTCCGCCGTTGACCGCCGGGCGCGGCGGCGAGGAACGGCAACGTCCTGGGGACGATCGGAAATATCATGCATGCGTCACTAGGCCATTGTCCTGTCTTCATCGATGCTATAAATAGCACATACTATTTATCTACGCGACTCCATTGCGTGGCGATTCTGAAAGGAGAGGCATGAGCAGTCAATTCGACGTGGTGATCCGCGGTGGCACGATCGTGGACGGCACCGGCGCCCAGCCCTATGTCGCGGATGTCGGCGTGAAGGACGGCGTGATCGCTGAAATCGGCAGGATCGAGGCTTCGGCTCCGGAGGAAATCGATGCGCGCGGCCTGACGGTGACGCCCGGCTTCGTCGATGTCCACACCCATTATGACGGCCAGATCACCTGGGAAAACCGCATGGCTCCTTCGTCCAATCACGGCGTCACCACCGTCGTCATGGGCAATTGCGGCGTCGGCTTCGCGCCGGTGCGGGACGGCGATCATCAATTGATGATCAAGCTGATGGAGGGGGTCGAGGATATTCCCGAAGTCGTCATGGCCGAAGGCGTGCCGTTCAACTGGAACAGCTTTCCCGACTATCTCGACGCGCTGGAACAGCGCGTGTCCGACGTCGATTTCGCCGCGCAAATCCCCCACAGCCCCTTGCGCGTCTTCGTCATGGGTGAGCGTGGCGCCAATCTGGAGCCTCCAACGCTGGAGGATCTGGTCGAAATGCGCCGCTGCGTCAGCGAGGCAGTGAAGGCCGGTGCGCTGGGCGTCGCCAGTTCGCGCAATCTGTTCCACCGTTTCCGTTCCGGCGAACTCGCGCCTTCGGTCACGACGGAACTGGACGAGGTATTGGCCCTGGCCGAGGGCCTGAAGGATGCGGGCGCTGGCACGTTCCAGTGCAACCCCAATCTCGACAATGATGCCGAGGTGGAACTGAAGATTTTCCGCACCATCGCCCAGCAGGCGGGCGTTCCCGTGACATTCAGCCTGATCGCCATGCCGACGCGGCCGGACAATTGGGGCCGCTATGTCGAAGGCGTGCGCCAGGCGGCGGCTGATGGCCTGACCATCCGTTGCCAGTTCATGCCGCGTCCGATGGGCGTCATGTACGGGCTGGAGCTCAGCTACCACCCCTTCTCGCTCAACCCCAGCTTCCGCCCGCTGGCCAAGCTGCCGCTGGAGGAAAAGGTGGCGCGGATGCGCGATCCGGAACTGCGCGCGCGCCTGATCGCGGAGGAGCCGGACGATCCGAACCCCGCCTTCGTCGGGCTGATCAAGTCGATCAAAGCGCTGTTCCGCATCAGCGATCCGGCCGATTACAATTTCGCGGCCGAGGACAGCATTCAGGCGGCAGCGGCGCGTCGCGGCGTCGATCCGCGCGAAATGATCTACGATGCGCTGCTGGAGGATGAAGGCCGGGCGATCCTCTGTTCCTATTCGTCCGACGTGCCGGAATATCTCGCCCAAAGCCGCGACCTCATCGGGCAGGACAATATGATCGTCGCGCTGGGCGATGGCGGGGCGCATTACGGCATGATCTGCGACGCGGCCTATACCACCTATCTGCTGACCGGGCGGCTGGGCCGGGACGGTCTGGACCTGCCGACCGCGATCAAGGCGTTGACCAGCCAGCCCGCCAACTCCGTGGGCCTGTGCGATCGTGGCGTGCTGGGCGTGGGTTACAAGGCGGACATCAACATCCTCGACATCCCCAACATGATCCTGCACCGGCCACAGGTGATCGCGGACCTGCCGGCGGGCGGCAAGCGCCTGTCGCAAAAGTCGAAGGGCTATGTCGCGACCCTCGTCAGCGGCGCCGTGACCTACCGCAATGGCGAAGCGACCGACGCGCTTCCGGGCCGTCTGGTGCGCGGCGTTCGTGGCGCTCCGGCAACCGCGCAGGCCAGGCAGCATGAAGTCGCCTGATAGGGCGTGTCCGCGCGGATAAGGGGCGCGCGGGCCTCCTGAAGACCGGCACGGTCCTATCCGTGCCGGTCTTTTTCATGGCGGAACAGCGGCCGCAGCAATGCGACCGCAGAGGCGATCCGTTTTCCCGTCTCCTGTTCGGAGCATTGCAGCAGACCGTCATGGCCGCCGGTCACGAGCGCGCCGAATTGCCGCGCCAGCAAAGCCGGATCATGGCTGGCAAGCCGTCCCTCCCGCGCCAGCCCCTCCAGCCAGACGACGAGCGGCGCGGCCACGTCGCGGCTCTCGAGCAATATCTGCTCCGCCAGTTCGGGAAATCGAGGCGCTTCGAAAATGACCAGGCGAAGGAAGCGGTCGGCGGCAGGGTCGGCGGTCGCTTCGGCAATCGCGACGGCAAAATCGGCCAGCACATCGTCCGGCTCACGCCCCTCTGTCGCGACTGCCGCGAAACGATAGGCCGGGACGCGGCAGGCATAGCTGCATATCGCACGGAACAACGTCGGCTTGTCGGGGTAGCGGGCGTAGAGCGTCGTCTTGCTGATGCGGGCGCGGCGCGCCACCTCCGCCATCGTCACGCCGGCAAAGCCATGCTGTTCGAACAGTGCCGCAGCGACCTCCATGACGGCCTGCTCGCGCGCCTGGGTCTCGTCCGCCGTGGGACGCCCCCGCCGCCGTCGGGCCTGGTGCCCAATCATCATATTCCTGATCCCCTTCCCGCTTGCGCGGGCTGCTTTTTAATTGGACACATAGGTTCAATTAAATCAAGGCGAAGGGGCAAGGCAATGGCGGATACGCTCAAGGTGGGGATCATCAGCGCCAACTGGAGCCTCAAGGTCCACGGCGCGGCCTGGCGGCGGATCGAGGGCGTGGAAGTCGCCGCCATCTGCACCTCTCGCCAGGAAACGGCGGAAAGGGCGGCGCGGGAATATGACATTCCCAAAGCCTATTGGAACCATGAGGAGATGTCGGCCGATCCGGACCTGCACATCATCGATGTCGGCACACGGCCATCCTTCCGTTTTCCCATGGTCATGGCGGCGCTGAAGAACGGCAAGCATGTCTATGACGCGCTGCCCTTCGCGGTCAGCCTGTCCGATGCCGAAGCGATGCGCGACGCGCAGCTGGCCGCTGGCGTCGTCGGCGCGGTGGACGCGCAATTCCGCTGGTCGCCGCATGCGCAGAAGATGAAGCGCATGATCGATGAAGGCTTCATCGGCCGCCCGCTGGGCTTCAATGTTCAGTTGATGCTGCCGCTGATCGTCGCCAACGACAAGCCCTATGCCTATTGCGCCTATTCGGAACATACCGACCCCTATTATTGGCTGGCGGAAAAGAGCAGCGGCGGCAGCGCGTGGCGGAATTTCGCCACCCATTCGCTGCTGTTCCTGACGCACCTGATCGGCCCGGTGGCGGAGGCGACCGGCATGTTGACGACGGGCGTGCCCGAATGGTTCCTGCCCAATGGCGAAGTCCTGCGGCCGGAGACGCACGATCTGGGCAGCGCGGTGCTGCGCATGGAAAATGGCGCAATCGGCAGCCTGCAGGCGGGCTGGTGCGTGCCCGACACCGAAGGCTGGCGGGTGGAGGTGTGGGGCGACAGGGGCCGTTTGCTGCTGGTCGACGACAGCTTCGGCAATTTCCCCTCGGCAATGCTCTATGCCGGCGATGCGCGGTTGCTGACCTATGGCCAGCGCACCTGCGAAGAGGTGACGGTGGACGACCATTATGCCGTCCCCGGCGTCGCGGGCGCCACGGCGGAACCGCGTCCCTTCGCCGCGATGGACTGGATGTTCCGGCATATGGTCGATGCCATTCGCGGCGGCACGGAAGGATCGCCCAGCTTCACCGAAGCGGCCGCCGTACATCGGGTGGTCGAGGCGGTCGAGCGCGCCAATGTCGAGAGGCGCTGGATCGCCATGAAGGAAATGGGCTGAACCGGCGCGATCCAATAAACGAAACGATCCCCCTGCCTGGCCAGGGGATATTTGCAGGGAGAGAAACATATGCTGAGAGTGCATAAGCGCATTGATGTCACTATGGCCGCCCCACAATTGGGAGACAGGGTCGAAATGGCCGTGACCCTGACATTGCCCGATCCGTCCGCGATGCCGGATCGGCCCGTCGCGAT
Organism: Sphingobium sp. SA916; assembly: GCF_002894065.1. Classification (NCBI taxonomy): domain Bacteria; kingdom Pseudomonadati; phylum Pseudomonadota; class Alphaproteobacteria; order Sphingomonadales; family Sphingobiaceae; genus Sphingobium; species Sphingobium sp. SA916. The sequence goes on along the minus strand of NZ_LXYF01000048.1, from coordinate 32,955 downwards.
CTTCGCCTGTCCGGGCGGCGGATATTCGCGCCATTATTTCATGATGCGCTTCGAGGGTCATGAAGGCTATGACGAGGCGGAATGGCAAGCGCGGCACGGCCTGATCCATGTCGCCATCGACCATGTGGGCGTCGGGGAAAGCAGCATCCCGGACCTCTCCAGCATCGATTTCCAGACGATGGCGGCGACCCATGACGCCTGCGTGCGGCAGGTTGCCGCTTCCCTGCGCGACGGCACGGCGGCGGAGGGTTTTCCCGGCTTGCCGTCGCTCTTCCTGGTGGGCATGGGGCAGTCCATGGGCGGCGGCGTCAGCATATTGACGCAGGGCCGCTTCGCCACCTTCGACGCGATCGCGCCTTTCGGCGTCAGCGCGATCCACACCGCCTTGCCCCAGCGCGACAAGGCCGCTTTCGAACATGGCATGCGCCGCTTCGACAGGGTGGCGAGTGGGGAAGTCACAAGCCATCTGGACCACGACCATGAGGGCGTCGATTATGTCTATCCCTTCCACTGGGAAGATGTGCCCGCCGACATATTGGAGGAGGATATGAAGGGCGGATACCCGATCCGGCAGACTGCTCCGATATTCGGCAGCCTCACTATCCCGCATTGCGCGGTGCGGATGATGCTGCCCGGCGTCTTCGCGGAAGATGCGGCCCGTCTCACGGTGCCGGTGCTGGTCGGGGATGGCGAGCGGGATACCTGCCCCGAACCTTATCGCGAGCCGTCGGCCTATTCCGCTTCCCGCGACGTCTCCCTCTTCATCGTGCCGCGCATGGCGCACATGCACAATTTCGCTTCCACCCGCGCCATATTGTGGCAACGCCTCAACGACTGGTCGCGCATGGTCGCCGCTGCGGAAGACGGCCTGCACTGAAACATGCGATAGGCCCCGGCATCCCCCTGCGCCGGGGATGCCGGAAGAATATCCTACCAGCGCCTGCGCATCTGAAGCCCCAGATTGCGCTTGCGCAGGGCAGCCTCCCGCTCGTCCGGCGTCACTTTGGGCGTGTCGGCGGGCAGGTGGCTGGCGATTTCGGAAAGCGGCACTTTCCTGATCGTCGGCATCGGATAGCTGTCCGCGCCATGCCAGCGCCCCACCAGCATGCCCCGCCTATGACCGCCGCTGTCAAGCCAATTGGCGATGCCCGGGTCTTCCAGCGCGATCACGGCGCGGAACTTGCCGTCGCTGTCCAGCTTCGCTTGCATCGCGTTCAGGCTGCTCTGGCGATAGCCGAACTCTATCTGGTTCCAGAGTTCGTCGTTAAGCTGCACATTCCAATATTTGCAGTTCTCCGGCAATTCGGTCTCGATGATCAGCGCTTCGCCCGGCTGATAGTCATAAATGCACCGGAAATATTTTTGCGGCCATTCGCCGCTGTTTCCCAGATCTTCAAAGCCCGACAATTCCATGACGTTCAGGCCAAGGTCATGGATGACCTTGTTCTGATAGCCGATGCAGATGCGCGAGAAACGCTCGACGAACCCGCCCATGATCGCGTCGAGCCGCGCCGCGATCTGTTCCTGCGTCAGACGGGGTTTCAGCGGCGGTTTGTCCAGCCGTTCGATGGCGAAGCGCGCATCCACGTCGATGCCCCAGTCATAGGCGAACTGGCGGATCATGATGTCGCCCGCCTGAGGATCGAGATAACGCCAGTCGCCGGTCCAGTCCTTTGGCCTTTCCGCGCTGAATATCACCTCGAAATAGCCGTCCTTGTCCAGCGTCAGGCCATCGGCATCATAATTGTTGAAGCCGGGTTTGGGATCTTGCGTGCCGAACATGCCGCGACCGACGGCGAAACCCATCACCTTGTTGGTGCCGCGATAGCCGCTGATCTTGTAGACGCCGTCGCCGCTGACCGGCGCGATGTGGTAAATGGCGTCAGGATTGGGTTGCAGCAGGAAGATGCTGTTTTCGAACGGCATCCAGTCGGGATGTTCGGGCGTCGACTGGAAATACCAGACATAGGATTGCGCGATGTTCATCACCAGTTGGCGATAAAGCTCGGCGCGGATCTGGCCATCCTCGGGAAAGCCGGTCATGGCGTTGAGCGCCCCTGCCGGTTTCAACAGGTCGGCATAGGCGCTCCAGTCCCTGAGCGCGGCGGCAGGCGCGGCGCCGCTGTTCATAGCCGCGCCCGATGCGGATGCCGGCAGCAGGCCGCCGACCGTTGTGCAGAGCGCGGCGCCCAGGAGGCCCCGGCGTGACAGTGCAAAGTCCTTCGCGTCCTCATCCGGCACTCTCCTTCTCCATATCGTCCATTCCCTCAGGCGGCCGGGCGCCGCCCGACGGGCTGATGTCAGCTTCCGTGCTTGCGTCCGCCCGACACTTCGATCCCGCGCCCAGTGATCATCGATGCCTCGTCGCTCGACAGGAAGAGCACCGCATTGGCGATTTCGCGGGGATCGACCGCGCGGCGGATCACCTGATTCTCGCCTGCAATCTCCGCCTGCTCCTCGGCGGTGAACATGGATGCGATCTGCGGCGTCGCGGTCAGCCCCGGAAGCACGCTGTTCACGCGGATATTGTCGTCCGCATAGGCGCAGCTCGCATGATGGCTGAGATGGACGACCCCCGCCTTGGCCGCGGCATAGGAACAGGGCGCGGACGGCGTGTAGAGCCGCGCCGCCATGGACGCGGTATTGACGATGGTGCCGCCGCCATTGGCCTTCATCACCGGGATTTCATATTTCATCGCCAGGAAGGTGCTGGTCAGCGAAATGCTGATCGTCCAGTTCCAATCCTCCAGGCTCATCTCCTCGATGCTGCCGGGGCGCGACATCCCGATATTGTTGAAGGCGTGGGCGATAGGACCATGCGCCTCGTTGGCGGCGGCGATCGCGGCCTTCACCGACGCCTCGTCCGTGGCGTCGGTGGCGACGAACAGGGCGGTGCCGCCCTTGGCCTGGATGGCGTCGCGCACGGCTTCGCCCCTGGCCGGGTCCAGTTCGGCAATCGCCACCTTCGCGCCTTCCTCGGCAAAGGCATGCGCCGTCGCTTCACCGATGCCCGATCCGGCGCCGGTGATGAAAACCGATCGCCCCTCGAAACGCCGCCTGTCGCCCATCCTGAATCTCCTGCCGATTGTTTATCCGTCAATGTGCCGGCCGGTCGGTCAGGCGGCCGATGTCCTGCCCGTCCATGTCCGCCCAGAAACGCGCCCAACTGCCGAAATCCTGGGGAAGATCAGGCGGATTGTCATGCCCGGCCCAACCGGTGAAGGGGGCCGCCGGCCGTTCCTGCCAATCGGCCGAATACCAGTGTTTTTCCCGTCGCCGGACAAAAAGCCACTCGCCATCCCGCCGTTCATATGTGTCGAAATAGGCGATCGCCATGACCACCCATTTGCCCTGGTCCTCATGCTCGGCGCGGCAATAGACCACGCCATGCGCATGATCGGCATCGTCAAATTCGACCCGGTGCCCGCAAATCTGGTGGACGGATCGATAGAAAGTCCTGACCGCGGGCGTGATGATGGATTTGAGCACATCGCGCCCGCTGCCGCGCGCGCCACAATAGACGTCAGGGATGAACAGATCGACCCAGGCGTCCATATCCCGGCTGTCCACCGCGATCGCGTAACGGATTGGAAGCTGCTGGATCGCCGCCAGCGATTCCAGCCGGTCGATCCGCGCCTCCAGTTCGTTCATGCCAGCCGCTCCAGATTGGCGGGGTCGAACGGCAGGAAGGGTTCGTCCCGCTTTGCCTTGCCGAACCAGTCCGGATCGTTGAGGATCGCCCGGCCGACGCCGACCAGATCGAACTCGCCCTTTTCGAACCGTTCGATCAGCAGCGGCAGATTGTTCACCGACTGCTGGCTGTCGTCGATATGCCTGGCCTTGCCCTTGGCCTTGTCCAACGCGACGCCGCCCACGGTCATGGACGCCTTGCCGGTCAGCTTCTTGGCCCAGCCCGCGAGATTGAGCGGCGATCCGTCGAAAATCGGCGTGTCGAAATAGCGCTGGCTGGCATCGAACAGGTCGACCCCCGCATCGGCCAGCGGCCCGAGCAACGCGCCAAGGCCGTCCGGCGTATCCGCCAGCATGGCGCGGTAATCCTGCATCTTGAATTGGGAAAAGCGCAGCACGATCGGCATATCCTCGCCAATCTCCGCCCGGATCGCCTTCACCACCGCCACGCCGAAGGCGGCGCGTTCGCCCCATCGGTCTTCGCGCCGGTTGGTATAGTCCCACAGGAAACTGTCGATCAGATAGCCATGCGCGCCATGGATGGCGATGCCGTCCACGCCCAGCGCCACCGCGTTGCTCGCCGCCTGGCGGTAGGCGGCGATGATGTCGGCAATATCGCTTTCGCTCATCGGCGGCACAGGCGCCAGGCTCTCCACCCGTCCCTCCTCGCGGAAGGAGATGATGCCGTCCGGCGGACCCCATATGCCCGACGGCCGCATCGGATTGCCGGTGCCGGTGCCGGCATATTCGACATTCCACATCGGTCCCTGATGCCAGAGTTGCGGAATGATCCGCCCGCCCGCATCATGCACGGCATCGACCAGCTTGCGCCAGCCGGCCAGCGCCTCGACCCCGTCGATGCGCGGTATGTCCGGATGGTCGGCCGCGGCATAATGCGGCAGCGCAACCCCTTCCGTCAGGATTGCGCCCAGCCCCGTTGCGGCGCGGCGGCCATAATAGCTCGCCACGTCATCGGTCGGCACGCCCAGCGGCGAGCGGTAACGGGTCATTGGCGCCATCACCACCCGGTTCGGCAGGGTCAGGCCACGCAGAGTTAGAGGGCTGAGCAGAGGATCGATCAGGCTCATCATTTCCCCCTGAACAGGGGTTTGCGCTTCTCGATGAAGGCGGCCCGCTTTTCGGCGGTGTCGGCGGTCGACTGACTCATGAAGATGGCGCGGTTCTCCATTTCGATCGCCGCTTCCAGGCTGGGCGCGTCGGCGTTGAACTGGAGCGAGCTTTTGGTGAGGGCGATGCCGATCGGGCTGTTGACCATCACCGCCTCCGCCAGCTTGAGCGCCTCCTCCATCAGCGCATCGTCATCGACGCAGCGCAGGATGAGGCCGATCCGTTCGGCTTCCTCCGCCATCACGGTGCGGCCCGTCAACATCAGCTCGGCGGCGCGTTGCAATCCGACCAAGCGCGGCAGCAGGTAGGAAAAGCCCATTTCATGGCCCGTCCCCGCATTGTGGAAGGCGTTGACGAACTTGGCGGAGCGCGCCGCTATGGTCATGTCGGCGGCGATTGCGATCGGATAGCCTGCGCCCGCCGTCACGCCGTTCACCGCGCAGATCACAGGCTGCGGCAGGGCGCGCATCAGCAGCGGAATCTGGCCCAGCCTGGCCATGACGCGCTGCTGGAACTGCGCCTTGCCCAACCCTTCGGCCACCCAATCGGGCTTGCCCGCGCCGCGAATGTCATGACCCGCGCAGAAGCCGCGCCCCGCGCCCGTCAGCAGGACGACCCGCACGTCATGATCATAGCGCACGGCCTCCAGATGGCCGATCAGTTCGGCATACATGGCATAGGTCAGTGAATTGAGCGCATCGGGCCGGTTCAGCGTCAGTCGGCAGACGCCCTCGACCGGCATGTCGCGCAAGATGTCGCCCATCTGGCTCCCGTCCTTTTCTTTCATTCCGCGTGGCTGTGGACCATAATCGACCAAAAGACGGGGGTCGCGGAACCCCTGACAGCCTTCCGCGCAGAGCATATCATGGTTGTGAACAGGCGTGCCCCGATCTTGTCATCATGCCTGCCGATGGCATGGGAAAAGGGTATTTCAGCAAGGTGATCCATGGCCAGACTGCCCCTTGAAAAGATCCGCGTGCTTGACCTGACCCGCGTGCTGGCGGGGCCGTTCGGATCGCAGGTGCTGGCCGACATGGGCGCCGACGTGATCAAGATCGAACGGCCGGTCGTGGGCGACGACGCCCGCATCTTCGGCGAGCCTTATCTGCGCGATGCGGAAGGCAGGCCGACGCGGGAAAACGCCTTCTACATGTCGGTCAACCGCAACAAGCGGTCGGTCGCGCTCAACATCGCCAGCGCCAGGGGGCAGGAACTGGTCCGCGAACTGGTCAAGTCCTGCGACGTGGTGATGGAAAATTACAAGGTCGGCGATCTCAAGCGCTATGGCCTCGACTATGAAAGCCTGAAGGCCGTCAATCCCCGCATCATCTATTGCTCCGTCACTGGCTATGGGCAGGACGGGCCGCTGGCGACCAAGCCCGGCTATGACGCCGTCTTCCAGGGCGAATGCGGCCTGATGAGCGTGACCGGCGTGCCGGAGGGCAAGCCGGGCGCCGGACCGATGAAGGTCGGCCCCAGCATCATCGACCTGTTCACCGGGCTGAACGTCGCCAATGCCATATTGGCCGCCCTCTATCATCGCGACGCGGCGGGCGGCGAGGGTCAGTATATCGACATCGCCCTGCTCGATTGCGGCGTGTCGGCGCTGTCCCATTATGCGCAAATCTACCTGACGTCAGGCGAAGTGCCGGTCCGGCGCGGCACACAGGGCAATGGCGGCATGCCCACGAGCATGTTCCCGTGCAGCGACGGCGCGATCATGATCACGTCGGGCAATGACAAACAATATATCGCGCTGTGCGACGCGGTCGGCCATCCCGAATTGAAGGACGATCCGCGCTTCTACACCAATGTCGAGCGGGTGAAGAATCGCGACGAGATCACCGAAGTGTTCAACGCGATCTTCCAGACGAACAGCGTCGATTACTGGCTGGAGAAGCTCGTGGCCGCCGGCATCCCCAGCGGGCCGATCAACGATCTGGAGCAGGTGTTCGCCTATCCGCAGGCGTTGCATCGGGGCCTGCGCGTGCGCGCTCCGCATCCGCTGAAGCCCGATCTGGACGTGATCCGCAGCCCGCTGAACTTCTCGGAAACGCCGATCACCGACTATCGCGCCCCGCCGATGCTGGGGGAACATACGCGCGACGTGCTGGCGCAGGAACTGGGGCTGGACGCGGCGGCGCTTGACGGGCTGGCCGAAGACGGGATCATCTGAAAGAGATTGCGCGGGGGCCCATTTTTGAACGAGCCCCCCGCCCAGATCCCTCAGATGCAAATCCCTCAGATGCAAATCCGTCAGATATAGCCGCGCCGGGCGCGATAGGCGGCGAAGCGTTCCTCCAGCCCTTCCCGCGTCAGTCCGAAATCCTCTGGCCTGTGCTTGGGCCCCTTGCTCGGCTTGTGAGGATGCGCGTCCAGCCAGGCCTGCATCGCGCCCTCCGTCTCGGCCGTCAGCGTCAGGCCTAGCTGGTCGTAGATGGAGCGGATCGACGCCATCTGATCGCGGGTGAAGTCGCGGAACTCGACGTCGATGAACGTCGCGTCGCTCTTTTCGCGCACCGACTCGGCGCGTTCCAATGCCTGCGCCCACATCTCCGCCTCGCGCCGCCCGACATCGGCGCGATCCGCCTTGTCGCCGCAAAAGGCCCGGCGCGCCGAGAAGATGAGATTGCTGACCGATGGCGTCGAATCCACCGGGTCGCGATGGGTCTGGATGATCTTCGCATCGGGAAAGACGTTCAGCACCTCCTGCAAGGAAAAGAGGTCCGTCGGGTTCTTGAGCAGCCAGCGGCGATCGTCCCCCGCGCCGATCAGGCGCAGCACATCGGCCAGCCAGCGATAGCTGTCGGTGTCGTCGCGCCCGCGATACCAGCGATCATAGCGGGGCGCGTCCCACATGGACGGCCACATGTTGCTGGCAAAGCTGGCGCCCAGGATGAACAGGGATTCCTCGATCCCCTCCGCCGTCATCATATGGTCGTCGGCGGATTCCGGCGACGCCGCCAGATAGGCGTCCAGCGACGCCTTCTCCGTCCGATATTCGGCAATACCGTCCCACGTCTCCCGCGGCGGGCGCGGCATGGGATAGACGGTCAGCCAATGTTCCGGCCCCTGGAACTGAGGGTCCAGCGACATCAGCAGGTGCAGCGCCGTCGTTCCCGAACGGACGAGACCGGCGATGATGATCGGCTCCCGGATCGGCTGCTCCAGCACCTCCGGCCGTTCCTTCAACCCCTTGACCGCCAGGGCGCGGGTATCGAGCGACTGGCCGATGCGCCATGCGGTCGCCTGCACGCACGCGGGATCGAGGTCGAGTGCGCGGATGTCGGACAGCAGCAGGCCCAGCCCCTCGCGAAAGCCGGCGTCGCCAAAATCGTCAAGGCCCGTGCGCGCCGTCGAGGCAGCCAGCAGGGCGTCGAGGGTCAATATCCGCTGGTCCTGGACAATGGTTTCCGTGCTCATCAGGCTGCGCTCCACGGATCGACATGAATCTTGGTTTCGTTGGCCCCGGCGCGCAGTTGCTCGAACAGGTCGGGGAAGGCGTCCAGGCCGACCGTCCGCGACACCATCAGGCGCGGCTCGACATGCCCGGCGTCCAGCGCATTGGCGCTATGTTCGAATTCCCTGAGATCATAGGCGAACGAGAATTTGATCGTGACCTGCTTCCATGTGGCGAGCGAAGGCAGTATCGGGTCGGGCGAGGTGCAGAAACCCAGCGAGACGACCGTTCCGCCGGGCGCGACCAGTTCGACCGCTTTCTGCGTCATGCCGACCGCGCCGACGCATTCCAGCACGATGTCGGGCATGCCGCCCAGCGCGGCCGAAACGCGTTCCGCTTCGCCTTCGCCCAGCGCCTCGAAGCTGTTGGCGCCCATCTGCAGCGCAAGATCGGCGCGACGTGACGAACGGGAAATGGCCACGATCTTCCCCGCCCCCAGCAACCGCGCCCAATAGATGACGGCGAGGCCGATGGACCCAGCGCCCAGCACCGCGACCTTCGCGCCCGGCGGCATCTGCGCGAGCCGTATGCCGCGCAGACCCACGGCGAGAGGCTCGATCAGAGCACCGTCAGCGGGCGTCAGCGTGTCGGGCAGCACGATAGAACTCATCGCCGCGATCCGCATATATTCGCCAAAGCCGCCGACAAGACCCTGCATCTGCGCGCAAGCCATGGGATAACCGGCCAGGCAGGGGGCGCAGCGGCCGCAGCCCGCCACGGGCATGGCGGTGACGAACTGACCGACCTTGAGATTGTCGACGCCTTTGCCCAGCGCGACGACCTCCCCGCAATATTCATGGCCGATCACGCTGTTGACGGGGAAATCATTGCCATGCCCGGAGGTCATGTGGAGGTCCGTGCCGCACACGCCGCAGCGCGTGACCTTGATGACCGCTTCGCCCTCACCGGGCTGGGGATCGTCCACGGTCTCCACGACCAGCGGCGTGCCCGCGCCCTTGAATAACGCTGCCCTCATCTCTCTCCTCCTTCTCCTACCGTGCCATTAAAGCTACTATTCAGTACCTAAAATGACAAGGCGGTGGCACTGGAACGGTCGGCCTGCGGCCGAACCTGCACGTAGCGGCAAGAGGTGTGAAGATCGGCGGCGAGTGATCGCAAACATGATGTCCGGGACGGTCGGCGGCATAAGCGCTTTCCGATCGCGCCAAGCCAGTCCAAAGGGGATCACCATGGTCCATGTCACCTTCATCACCCCTGCCGGGGTCGCGACCACGCTGGACGGCGATGTCGGCCAGTCGGTGATGGACATCGGCAAGCGCGCGGGCGTCGAGAATATCATCGGGGAATGCGGCGGCAGCGCCGCCTGCGCGACCTGCCATGTTCATGTCGATCCCGCGTGGATCGAACGGGTCGGTCCTCCATCCGAAGACGAATGGGACATGCTCGACTTCGCCCATGGCAAGCGGGCGGATTCGCGCCTTTCCTGCCAGATTCGTCTGCGCCCGGCGCTGGATGGCCTCATCGTGCATACGCCGGAACGGCAGGGCTGAGGCGCAACGGCGCGCCCGGCAAGAAACGTCAGCCCAGCGCCCTGAGCGCGGCGATGGCCGCCGCCTCCCCATCGATGTCCCGCAGCTTCGGCATCAGTTCCGCCTCGACAAGGCCGCCCCAGCCGATTGTCCGCAGCGCCGCCATGATCGGCGCAAAGTCGATCACGCCCGCACCGGGTTGAACGCGGCCTGGCATGTCAGCGATCTGCACAGCGGCGAGAATATCCGCCTGCGCCACAATCGCCGCCGCCATGTCCTCGCCGGCGCAATGGCAATGGCAGCTATCGAGGATCAGCCCCACGCCTGCCCACCGGGCGATAGCGCCGATGTCGGCCAGGCGCTCGACCAGGGCCAGGGGCACACGCTCCCGGCTGACCATCTCCACCGCCAGCGCCACGCCCCGCTCCGCCGCCAGCTTCGTGGCGGCAGCGAAATTCTCCGTCGCCCGCGCTAGCTGTTCCGCCAACGGTGCGCCGCAATCCAGCAGGACCGCGTTGATGCAGCCACCGCCCACATGCTCCGCTGCCGTCAGGCTGGACGCCATGGCCGCCTCTATATCGGTGATCGGCGCGCCCCAGAAGAAGGGCGGCTCCATCCCCAGAACATTATGGGTGAAGCTGCCCATCTCCATCCCATGGTCGCGCAACGCCACACCCATGCGCCGCTGAACCTCCGGCGTGCGGGCTTTCAGACCATTGTCGGTGATGCCGGCAAAGCCCAGCCGAGCGGCGCAATTTATCTGAGCGACCGGATCGACCGAGCCGGCCGTTGCGGCCAGCAACGGCGCGTCGGGATCGGCTATGCCAAGATGCGCCGCATACCGCATGAGCTGCGCCGTCAGCTTCCGGCCCAGCGCTCAAGCGCGGCATCCGCATCCGTACCCAGGGGCGGGTTTACATCGCCAATCCTGCCCGGCGTCTCCGACAGGCGCGGCGCGGGCGCGGCCAATGCCAGATCGCCCAACGCTTCATCCGCCACATGGATCAGGCTCCCGCGAGCGCGCATATGAGGATCGGCCAGCATATCGTCCAGGCTGTTGACCGGCGTCACCGGAATACGCCGGGCGACGAGCTGCTCCACCAGCGCAGCCTGCGGCACGGTGGCGATCCAGGCGGCGACGCAGGCATCCTGGTCGTCCCCCTGCCCGCCCGCCAGCGCCAGCAGATCGGCGGCATGCCGAGCGGTGCTGGCGGAGATAGCGACATATCTTTCGTCGGAGGTTCGATAGACGTTGCGCAGTACGCCGGGCAGTCGCGACCCGCAACGTTCGGGTGAGCGGCCCGGCTCCCATCTTTGCGCCGCATGGGCGACGATCTGCAATATCGGTTCGTAGAGGCTGGCGTCCACCTGTTGCCCCCGTCCGCTGCGGTCGCGCCAATAAAGGGCAGAGAGCGTGCCGATCACCGCGCTCATCGCGCCCACGGCGTCACCCAAGGCTACGGAAGGGAGCATCGGCGGACCGTCTTCCGTCCCCGTCAGGAAGGTCAGGCCGCCAAAGCCTTCACCGATCGTGCCCGATCCAGGCCGGCCCCGATAAGGACCGGTGGCGCCGAAGCAGGACACGGAAAGCATGACAAGCCGGGGATTGACCGCCGACAGGACTTCCCAGCCAATGCCCCGCCTCTCCAGTACGGCGGCGGGATAATTTTCCACCAGCACGTCGGCTTGCGCCACCAGCGCCTTGAGCCGGTCGATCCCCTCTTCCGAACGCAGGTCCAGCGCCAGGCAACGCTTCCCCCGCGCGACCAGCGGCCACATCTTGCTGCCACGGAACAGGTCGCCTTCCGGCGGCTCGATCTTCAGCACATCGGCGCCGAAATCGGCCATGATCGTCGCCGCAAGCGGCGCGGCATAGAGCGACGCCATGTCGATGACCTTCAGCCCCGCCAGCGCGCCGGGCGGGAAGGCGCCTTTCCCCGGTTCCTCCATCCGTCAATATGCTCCCGTTTCCCGCGCTTCGCCGGCCAGGAAACTTTCCCGCAGCCTGCGCTTCAAGATCTTTCCCGTTTCCTCGCGCGGCAAGCTGGCGCCGACGACCAGATGACGCGGAATCTTGTAGCCGGCGATGCGTCCGCGCAGGAACGCTGTCACCTCATCGGGGATCAGCGCCTCGTCGCTCTGGAGATACGCGACCAGCACTTCACCATATTCGGCGTCCGGCACGCCGAAGACAGCGCAATCGGATACCGCGGGATGCTCTAGCAAGGCAGCCTCCACCTCTGCCGGATAGATGTTGACCCCGCCGGACAACACCATGTCCGCGCGCCGGTCGCACAGGAACAGATAGCCTTCTTCGTCCAGCCAGCCCATGTCGCCGCAGGTAATAAGGCCGTCATATTCGACGGCGGCGCGCTTTTCCGGATCGCCGTGAAAAGTGAAATCGGGCGTGCCGTGGATGCGCAGGTAGATGTCGCCCGTTCGCCCCGCCTCTGTCCATTGGCCGTCGTCGCCACGAATACGGACTTCACCAGTCAGGACAGGTCGGCCGACGCTGCCGGGTCGAGCCAGCCATTCCCGAGGACTGATCTTCGTGACGACGCCGGTTTCGGTCGATCCATAGGTTTCATACAGGACCGGCCCCCACCAGTTCAGCATCGCCCTTTTTACTTCCGGCGCGCAGGGCGCGCCCGAATGGACGACGTGACGAAGGGTGGAGAGATCATATCGGCCCTTCACCTCTTCGGGGAGGCGCAGCAGCCTGACGAAAAGCGTGGGCACCAGCGCGCCATGGGTCACATGATGCTGCTCGATGAGCCGCAGGCAATCCTCCGGATCGAAGCGCTCCATCACCACCACCGTGCCCCCGGCGGCGAAAGTCGCCATCAGGATCGCCTGGCTGAAGAGATGATAGAGCGGTCCCGTCACCAGCGCGACATTGCCGGGCGCCGTGTCATGGATGACCGCCAGCACACGGGCGCGCTGCGCCGATTCCTCGCCTGTCGCGGGCAGGCGCCTGACCGCCTTGGGCTTGCCCGTGGTGCCCGACGTGTAGACCATGGAGGAACCGAGACCGTTGCCATGGCCCTCATGGGCTTCATGGGCAGCGATCCAGTCGTCATAATCCGGCTGCTCGCCCGTACCGCCGACGGCGATCACGCGCAGGCCTTCGGGAATATGGGCGCCCAGCCCGTCCAGCAGGTCGGCATGGCCGATCAGCAGCCGGGGCGTCGCGTCGCGCAGCACATAACCGATCTCCGTCGGATGCCAGTGCCAGTTGATCGGCACGCCATAGGCGTCGAGCCTGCGCACGGCCAGATTGGCTTCCAGCACGGCAAAGTCGTTGCGCAGCAACAGCGCCACCGCATCGCCCGCGCCGACGCCTGCCGCCGCCATCGCCCTCGCCAGCCGCGCCGCCCGGTCGAGCAGTTCGGCGCGTCCGCGAATGCGATCGCCGACGATCACATCGCCGCTCATGCCGTCTCGATGGGCCGGGTCACGGTGAGGCAGGTGCCCCAGCTATGCAGCATCGCGGCGTGCAGGCCGCCTTCCCCTCCCGCGACCATGACCAGCACATCGTCGGGCGTCGGCACCAGATGCACGCGCCCGTCGGGCTTGATCCGACCCAGATTGCCGATGGGATCGCGATATTCGGGTCGGAACCAGTCGATCGGCAATGCGCATCTGTCCCAGATATAGGCCTGCACATCCTCGATCCTGGGGTAGGCCTTCGCAATCACCTCCGCCCAGATCGGGTTGATGACGCACAAAGTCTCCGCAAAGGCCGAGGACGGCAGGAAGCCGTTTGCGCCCGGATAGGCCATGGATTTGGCGATCATGTCGAGGAAACCGTCGGCACTGTTCGCCACCACGTCGCAGATATTGGCCGTGCCCATCGCGCCGTAAACGGTGACGGCATCGCCTCCTACGCCGCGACGTTCAGCCAGCGGCGCCCAGGGAGAGCGCTCCTCCCATTCGCCAAAGACGATGCCGGCGACACGCCCCGGCGTGCCATAGACGCTTTGCGACGTCGAACCGATCAACTGGCCCGCCACATTGCGCATGATCAGACGGATCGCCCGGCCGATGGCCACCGCTGGACCGGCCACTCCGCCCAGGCAACCGGCCTGACAGGGAATGTCCAGCCGGTTGCGGATGGACCCGTTCACGATCATGGCGGGCACCACCGACCCGGTCGTGGCATTGAGGCCGGCCAGGTCGAACCTGGGGTCCGCCATCGCTTCTATCGCCGCGCACAGTAGCGGCATCGCGTCGCCCGTGCAGCCGGCCATAACCGCGTTGATCGCGATCTTCTCCACCGTGCATTCGGCGCACAGCGGCGGCAACACGGCGATCAACTCGTCCGGAAAGCGTCCGCCCGCGATCAGGAAGTCCTGCACCCGCTGCTGCGTCGGCGGGATCAGCGGCAGTCCGTCACCCCAGCCCTGCGCCATGGCGAAATCGTTGAAGGCGACAATGTCATCCTCGACCTCATGCCGCCGACTGCTCAGCCAGTCTGCTTCGCACCCCGAAATTCCGCAGGAACGATCGATAGTGGTTTCGTGCAATGTCATGGACCTGTTCTTTTGGAAGAATGTCGAGAGGATAGGGAAGGATGTGAAGGCGCAGGCCCGACCGGCCGCCCCGTTTCGCCAGATTATGGGCCAGCCCTTCGAAATGCGCGGTCGCCACCGCGATGGTCGGGATGCCGGTGGCTGCCGCGGTCAGTGCGTCCGCGATGGTCCAACTGGTGCAGGACCCGCAATTGCCCAGTCCGACGATGGCCATGTCGCTTTGCGCCAGTAGCGCGCCATAGTCGCGTTCGGCTTGCTCGCCCTCCCGGCCCGTGCGGCCGCAACTGCGCCAGAAGGTCACTTCGGCGCCTTCGGCCCGCAAGCCTTCGGCCCAGATCTCGCTGACCCAGTCCCAGCTACGCCACAGCATATCGATGCGGATGGCGATCTTCTTGCCCCTCAGGACGCCGGCATCCGGACCCGGCTCAGCCAGATCGTGCGCCAGCGATGCAGTGGGATCGAGAATGATGGTCATGTCGTTACCTCCGCCATCTTTTTGCATGTTGCATGCAAATTGTCAAATTGGGCATGTCAGAAGCGGTATTTCGGCTCCTCAATGCCCCGAACGCCCGTCTCGATCGCGAAGAGGCCACCGGCATGACTGCCCAGGGGCTGATCGCCGGGAAGATGGCGGTGAGCGGCGGACGTCAGATAAAGCGTGGCCAGTTCCGGCCCGCCAAAGGCCACCTTGGTCGGTTGCAGAACCGGCACGGCAATCTCCCGGTCCAGCCGTCCGTCCGGCATATAGCGCGCCACCGCGCCCTTCATCAGCAGGCAGACCCAATAGCCGCCCTCCGCATCCACTTCCGCCCCGTCGAAAATCCCGTCGCCGCGATCCCGCTCCGTGAAGACACGGCGGTTGGAGGGCGTGCCGGTCACGATGTCATAGTCGAGGGCATAGACCCGCCCGGCGGGGGAATCCGCCAGATACATGATCCGCCCGTCGGGACTGAAGGCCATGCCGTTGCTGCACGTGATGTCTCCGATCACCTCGGCCAACCCGCCGCCGTCCAGCCGATAGACGGCAGCGCGGCCGGCCACCCCGGTCTGGAAATAGGAAAGGTCGACCGAACCGATCAGATAGCGACCCTGCCGGTCGCACCGGCCGTCATTGAAACGGTGGGTTTCGACGGGATAGGGCGGCGGCGCGGCGACCGGCGCCAACGTGCCGCTGGCCCGGTCGAAATCGAACAGGCCGGTACGCAGCGCCACGACAATCGGCTCGCCCGCGCCGCGCAGCGCAAAGCTGCTGACATGGGCGGGCATCTGCCAGCTTTCATTGCTCCCGCAGGCCGGATCGAAGGCATTGAGCCGGTGCGCCTCCTGATCCACCCAGAACAGCTTCTGCTCCGCCACCGACCAGACCGGGGTTTCGCCCGATTCCGCCCTGATGTCCAGCACGCAGCGCGCCGGGGCGTTACCCTCCTGCATCTTCTTCTCCTTCATCCGGCGCCTGTCAGCTCATGGTGGTTATGCCGAACCCGCTTCCGTTGATGGCTGCGGCCTTTCCTGCCAGGCAGCCATATTCTGTCGTTTCACCGCTTCAGAACAGGCCGGCCTTGCCGCCAGTCCAGGGAATATGCACGAAATAGCGCTCGGTCTGCGCCCAGAGCGTGGGAATCATGGTGGGTTTGCTCAGGTCACGAATCAGGTCGATATTGGCGGCTATGCTTTCAGGGGTGATCGCCGGATCGAACAATCCGTCATTGTCGAAGATCGCCAGCCGCGCGACGCGCCCACCCCCAACGTTGAAGACTTCTCCGCAGAAGTCCAACTGCTCGCTACTGAGATAGGCAATCAGCGCCGACACCTTCTCCGGCTGGAAATGGGTGCGATACCAGCGCGCCAGATCTTCGTGCGACGTTTCCGTAAGGCGGGAGGCGCCCGTGGGGAAGATGCCGTTCACCAATATATTATGCGGCCGCCCGTCAAAGGCCGCATCATGGGTCAGCCCCAGCAGCCCGGCCTTGCCCGCTGCATAGGGCCCCAGATGTCCCGCGCCCAGAACCGCCGACGACATGACGTTGACGATGCGTCCGAAACCCTGACCGCGCATCAGCGGCCAGACCCGACGCAGCAGCATATAGGGACCGATGAAATTGGTCCGCAGCACGCCCTCTATCTCTTCATCGGTGAAGGCATCGGGCTCACCGATCAGCGATCCGCCGGCATTATTGATCAGAATGTCGACCCGGCCGAAGGCGTCGAGCGCATGTTCGACGATGAGCCGGGCGGACTCGCCGGTGCCGACCATCTCGCCGTCCGCTTCCGCCTCACCTCCCGCAGCGCGGATTTCATCCACAACCGCTTGGGCATGGGAAATGGTGCCGGGCGTCAATGTGGACTGCGCGCCGCCATAGTCGTTGACGATCACCCTCGCCCCCCGCGCGGCGAGCAGAAGGGCATGAGCCCGGCCCATGCCTCGCCCCGCCCCCGTGACGATCGCGACCCGCCCGTCCAACCGAATCATCCCGCTTCCTCTCGCCTGTCCATATACATGCAACATGCAGAGGGACGACGCCGCCATATCCGCGTCCAAAACATCGCCTATCCATTATATGGGGGCGTCCCTGCGGCGGAGCGGTGGCAATAGTCCACATAAGGCGGCCCAGCGCCACGAGCGGGGCCACAACCGGGATCGGCGAATATGGAAGGGTCGCAGCCTCAGTCCTGGCCGGCGGATTGCAACTGGAATGCGCGGGTGCGCTCGATATGCGCCCGCATATGCCGTTCGGCAGCGTCGGGATTGCCGGCTTCGATCGCGTCGATGATCGCCTTGTGATCCCGCAGCACGGCCCGTCCGCTCCAGCCACGGGCGCGAGAGAGCCGGCTGTTGAGTACCCGCAATTGCTGGTCGATCTGCACCAGTTGCCGCGCCAGCCGCATATTGCCCGCACCCTCGCGGATCATGCCGTGAAAGGCGGCGTCGAGTTCGACATGAGCAGCCAGATCGCTTTTCTCCACCACGATCTCATGCTGCGCGAACAACGCCCTAAGCCGGGCAACGCCTTCCGCATCCATGCGCTCGGCCGCACGGCGCACGGTCATGATCTCCAACCCTTCCCGAATGTCGAGCAGATCGAGAATGTCGGGCGTGCCGCCTGCGATCACCGCTACGCCGGTCCTGGCGCGGGGTTCGACCAGCCCTTCCCGCTCCAGCGCGATCAGTCCTTCGCGCGCAGGCGTACGGCTAACCCCCAACTGCCGCGCGATCTCCGGCACGCTCAAATGAGTGCCGGGGGCCAGTGCGCCTGAAAGTATGGCATTGCGCAGCCGCTCGGCAACCATTTCCGTCAGCGCCTCCGGCCGGGTCAGCGGTTCGAAATGCCCAGACGCCTCCAGCTCCCCGTCGGCATATTCATGTTCCTTCTGCATGCAAAGCTCCATGCTCCCAATCGCAGCTGGTTTCAACGCAAACCGGGCCGCCGTGCCAATTGCGGGCATGAGGATATGACCACGGCAATCTTCAGATAGGCGATGGCATGCTGAACGGATCGGATTCATTTTGTTTGCTGCCGGCCGGCATGATAGCGCGCGGGCAAACGATCATGAGGCATATATGAAGTATATTTTTGCTCTTGCGGCTGCCCTGTCCCTTTCCAGCCCGGCGGCCACGCAGGACGCGCCCGTCATCAAGGCGCGCACGATGGTCAAGACGGCCGATGGCGTCCGCGTCGGCTTCATCGATCGCGTCAATGCGAATGCCGAGGGCGCCCCGACCTCCGTACAGATCATCTACAAGGGCCGCTTCGTGTCGATACCGGCGGCAACCCTGTCCAATGGGGAAAAGGGACTGGTCACCAGCCTGACCGCAGCCGACCTCAACAAGCTCTGACCGGGGCGGAAAATGGCATGGCGCATCATGCGCGTCATGTCATTGCGTTCGGCATCTTATCCCGGCCCGGAAAAGCGCAACCCCTCGTCGGGCGCCAGATGGCGGAGCTGGACGAACTTGCCCGGCTGCCTGCTTGGGATGCCGACCCCGCCTTCGCTCACCGCTCCGCACCAGGTTCGAAGACCGCGGCGGTCAGATGCTGGCCGCCGTCCGCCAGCACGCGATGGCCCAGGATGAAGCAGGCCTCGTCCGAAACCAGGAACATCGCCGCCCCGCCCACATCCTCCACCGGGTCGGCAAGGCGCGGCATCGCCATATTGGCGATCAGCGTATCGACGCTCTTGCCCTTCTTCGCGCGATAATCCGCAAAGACCGCAATGTCCGGCACCGCCGGCTGGAGGAAATTGACGAGAATGCCATCCTTCCCCCATTCGACGCCTGCCGACCGGGTAAGGCCCGTCAGCGCGAAGTCCATGGTGACGGCATCCGTCACGCCCTCATTCGCCGTCGGACCGTAGATCGAACCCAGGTTGACGATGCGCCCGCCGCCCGCCGCCTTCATGTGCGGATAGACCGCCTGCATCATGTTGAGCGCGCTCAGCAGCACGTCATTGAACGCTGCGGTGAAGTCGGGCGCCGCCTGCCTGTCCGCCAGCCGGTCCCATTTCAGCGCCGCGTGCGCGCCATTCAGCATTATGTCGATCCGGCCATGCGCCCCCACTACCGCATCGGCCAGCGCCCGTGCGGCCTCGGGGTCGGAAAGGTCGGCGCTGCGCGCCTCCGCGCCGGGAATAGGGTGGGCGGCCGCTTGCGCCGCTTCGTGATCCTTGTCGACCAGCACCACCTTTGCGCCTTCACGGGCGAAACGGAGGGCGATGCCCCGCGTCACTTCATTGGCCGCGCCGGTAACGATCGCGACCTGCCCTTCGATCAATCCCATCCTGTCCTCCCCGCGCTCAGGCCGTCAGTTCGACGGCCGCCTGGCTGTGCCCCTTGTGGATGTCGGTGCCTTCCTCATGCATCTGGAGCGGCGCGGTCGCCCATACGCCGCCGTCGACGCAGAAGACCTGCCCGGTGATGAAGCGGCCATTGTCGCTGCAAAGCCCCAGCACCGCGCCGGCAATGTCGATCTCGCAATCGCCCATGCGACGCATCGGAAATTGACGCACGCTGGCTTCGGCCATTTCCCTGTTCTGGTCGGCCCAGCTTTTATAGGCCCAACTGTCGCCAGCCGGCGTGATGCAGTTGACAGTGATATTGTCCTTGCCGAATTCCCGTGCGGCGCTGCGCGTCAGTGCTTCATTGGCGGATTTGGTGATGTTGTAATCGCTGGCATAGGGCTGACCCCAGATGTTCCAGTGGCTGGAGAAATAGATCAGCCGCCCGCCGCCAACCTTGCGCATATGCGGAACCGCGGCGCGGCTGGTCCAGAGCGACTGGTAGAAGCCGGTCATCAGCGTCATGCTGTAATCGGCGTCGGGCTTGTTCTCGATCGACCGGACAGGCGCGATCCCCTGCGCATTGTTGACGACGATGTCGAGCCGCCCGAATCGTTCGGCCGCATTATTGACCAGATCTTCCATCTGTTGCCGGTTGCCGACATCGGCGGCGACGAATTGCGCCCGTTCCGCAGCGCCGGAAAGCTGCGCGATCAGCGCTTCATTCTCCCGATTATTTTCCGGGCTGCGCGAGCAATAGACCACTGCGGCGCCTTCCTTCAGGAAACGCAGCACGATGCCTTGGCCAATGCCTTTCGTGCCGCCCGTGACGACCGCCACCTTGCCGCTCAGGCGCCCATGCGTCTGCATCATTTCCCTCCTCAAGCTGTTTCGATCAGCGGCTTGCCCGCCGTCATGCGCCACATGTCTGCGACTACCGGCAGGTGGATGGTCTGTCCGCCGTCCACCGCCAGCAACTGGCCCGTGATGTAACGGGCCGCATCTGACAGCAGGAACAGCGCGGCCTGCGCAATATCGTCCGGCCGACCAAGATAAGGCAGCACATTATTGTCCAGTGTCATCTGGAAGAACCGGTCGCCCATATTGCGTGTCGTGGGCGTGTCGATGAAGCCCGGCGCTATCGTGTTGCAGCGGATTCCCCGCTTGCCATAGGCGGTGGCGATCGATTGGCTCAGACTGTGCACCGCCGCCTTCGAAGCCGCATAGGCGGGAACGGAGCCAAGCGACAATATGCCGGCGGTGGACGAAATATTGACGATCGCCCCGCCGCCGCGCTTCAACATCTGCGGGATACAATATTTGGCGGCCAGCATCGGCCCGCGCAGGTTGACCTCCAGCGCGCGGTTCCAGATGGCGACGTCCATCTCATGAATCTCGCCATCGGCACCGGTCTGATCGGGCGCGTTGTACGACACGGTGTTGTCGAGCAGATCGACACCCCCAAAGCGCGCCACGGTCTCATCGACCATCATCCGGACCTGCGCTTCGTCGCGCATGTCGACCCGTAGCGCCAACGCCTGTCCACCGGCCGCTGCAATGGCCCCCGCCGCGGAGCGTGCATTACCCTCGTCCAGATCGGCAATCACCACCGCCGCGCCTTGCGTAGCGAGCAACTCGGCTGTCGCCTTGCCGATGCCCGATGCGCCGCCCGTCACGACAGCCACCTTGTCCGCCAATATGGGCTGCACGGCTCTCTCCACTCGATGATATTTCACCAAGTTTATTATATGGCCATGAAGATGATCAATATTACTGGGGATTCCATCACGGATATGAAGGTGAACGGAAATTCGCCAAATATATAGAACGATCGTTCTTATGAATTGCCTGTTATCGTGCGCGGAACTGCGTTGAAAAAGGCCTTGCCGGCCTCCTCCAGACGGATGAATTCCGACCATAGGCCCAGATCGCGGCGCGTATCGGCATAGCTATAGTCCAGCACCCCCGGCATGGAACCCGCCATCGGTACATCATAGCCCATGCCCCGAAGCCGGTGGAGCATCGCCTGATGATCGTCGATCAGATAACCGAAATGATGTAGCCGTATCGGCCCCGCCAAAGCGGGTATATGATCGTCATAGATTGTCCTCTGCATCGGATCGGGTTCGATGATCTCGGTCATCACATCGTCGATCCATGCAAGCGCAATCCGCCGCGTCGGCGCCGGTCGGCCGTCGATCGCCGGCGGTTCGTTCACCATGAACTCGACCGGGCCGAATTTCGCGCGGAACGCGGCAACAGCGGCGTCCGCGTCGCGGGTGACATAGCCGAACTGGAAAAAGCCCTTGAAGAAATTCTGCACCCTGTCCTCCGCCGCTGCGACCTTATGCCAAGATAGGTACTATCAAGAACCTATGCTGACAAGCGAGCCGGTCCCGGGCGGGTTCGGCAGCGCGAGGCCCTGGCCCAAGCGGTCGTCCAGCAAGCGCGCATGGGCGACATAGGCGCGCCGTGAAATGGGGCGGCCCCAGCATCCTTTATCGCCCCTTGCCGTTTCAGAATGAGGGAGAGCATCGATGCATGGAGCCTTGGAAGCGGGATTTTGGGGCCTGGTGGGCGGATCGGCGCTGTTGATAGGCGCGTGCATCGCCTATGTGGCTGATCTTCCGCAACGGCTGATTGCCGCGATCATGGCGATTGGATCGGGCGTGCTGATTTCGGCCGTGGCCTTCGACCTGATGGACGATGCCTATGCTCGCGGCGGCTTCGATTCCACCGCCTTCGGATTTCTGGCCGGGGCGGTCGTCTACACGATTGCGAATGTGGCCGTGTCGCGGGCCGGTGCCCGGCATCGTAAACGGTCGGGTTCGAACCCGCACGAGAGCCAGGCGCCGGCTGCCGGGAATTCCGGGCTGTCGATTGCCGTCGGCGCCTTGCTGGACGGCATTCCGGAGTCCGTGGTCATAGGGGTGAGTCTGCTGCACGGCGGCGGCGTCAGCATGGTCACGGTCATCGCCGTGTTCCTTTCGAACGTTCCCGAAGGCCTTTCCAGCGCCGCGGGAATGAAGAAGGCGGGCCGGGGCCCCGCCTATATCTTCGGCGTCTGGGGAGCTATCGCTTTGGCTTCCGGTCTGGCGGCGCTGATCGGCTACATCACTCTGGCGGGCGCAGATCCGGATCTGATCGCAGCCACCACCGCCGTGGCAGCAGGAGCCATTCTGGCCATGCTGGTGGACACGATGATTCCGGAAGCGACGGAGGAAGCGCATGAATTTTCCGGCCTCATCGCCGTCGCGGGATTCCTGATTGCCTTCATATTGACGAAGCTGGAGTGAGCGGGGCCACAGATGAACGGGAAAATGCCAGCCTCGTTCATCTCCGGTTCCACATGCAGGACCGACGCCCATGCACGACACGGCGTCCAACCCTCATGTTTGCGGGTAGCCGACGACTTCGCAAGGGAAGGCAGGCCCCCTGCCATAACAAAACGCCCCGTCCCTTTCGGGACAGGGCGCCGGCGCTGAATTTACAATCGGCCTTTATTCTTCGCCATTATCCTTCACGCCCACTGTCGGCACGTCGATGGTTTCCTTCTTGGTGCCGACGACGACCGCCTTGGAATCGACGTCCACCTTGGGAAGTTCGCCGCCCTTCACACTGACCTCCGGAACATCTCCACCGGAAACATCGGCTTTCCAGAAGCCGGTTGCGAACAATATTCCGACAATCGCCAGAACGATGATCAAGGCAATCGCAACGGTCCGCCCGCCGCGATGTTTATGAACCACGACACGGTCATCCGTATAGCGATCCCTGTGAACTTCTACCATCTCCATCCTCCTCCTTAAGAGACTGGGGAAACAATCAGGCCTTAATTCTTGTTCCCTTTCCATTCATTGTCTGGCCGTCCGGGCAATTTCCCGAAGCTGCGAACCGTCGATCCTGACATGGCGATATAGCGCTTCCACAATGCTGAACAGGCCGAACAGCGCGAGCCCGCTCGCGACGATGAAGAGCAGCAGCGGCCCATGCTCCTGATCGCGGAGCTGCCTGAGGGCCGCGCCCAACCCGCCCGCCTCGTCGGGATCGGCATGCAAGGCAGCGTTGATCACGAACCAGCCGATCATGGCGAAGACGATGGCGCGGGCCGCATAGCCGATCCGTCCGGCCCAGCGCACGGCTTCCGGCACCGGCACATCGGCCGCGAGTTCGTCGAAACGGCCCTGATAGGCCTTTACCGCCTGTGCGAGCGCAATGAAGAAGAATATGACCCCGCAAATGACGAGAACGGCCTGACCGCCCGGCTGATCGAGCAGCCAGGCGGACCAGCCTTGCGCCGTCCGGTCGCCGGGACTTCCTTCGGCTGCCGGCGCCTTGCGAAGCACCAGGTTGACCGCCGCCAGGGCGAGTGCCCCGTACACGATTCCACTCATGGCATAGCCTGCCCGTTCCAGCCTCCCCTTCAGGCTGCGGCTGCGATGTTCGGGGTCGAGAGCGGCTTCGATCAAGCGCCAGAGCGCATAGCCCGCGAAACCCGCCGCGCAGAGCAGGAGCAGGAACGACCCCAGGCTGCTTTGTGAAAGGGAGCCGAGAACGCCCTGATTGTCGCTTGGTTGGCCGCCGAGGCGCGCCACGTCTATGGCGAACAGTCCGATGAGAAGATACACCATCCCGCGCGCCGCGAACCCTATGCGCGCCAGTATCGTCAGACGTTCGCCATAACTCTCCGTGCCGTTCATCATCTTCACCATCGCATTGGAAGCAGGGTAACGCGGCATCGCCTGTGAAGTTGCCTCAGCCGCATTTGCCAGGCTGCACATGCGGAAGCAGGTCGGAAACCTGCCGGGCGCCCTCCATTTATCGCAAATCGATTGCCTTGCGCCCTCTCCCGCGCGAAGGAAGGCGACTGATAAAGAGGGGCGCATTCATGAAGCTTGGATCCTGTGCGTTGGCGCTTGCGATAGGTGCGGCCCTGCTGCCCGTGACGGCGCATGCGGACGACCCCAATGATCCGACGATGCGCAGCGCCGCAGCACGCGCACGCGACAGCGCGATCATCAGAAGGATGAATCAGCAGCAGCTCGCCTATGTCCGTCAGCGCGACGCCAGGATCATGCGCAACTACCGCCAGGCGCAAGGCGATCGCGACAGCTATGCCGACGCCCGCGGCGAATACGCGCAGAGAATGGCGGAATGGCGCCGGGCCGTCGCGGCCTGCAATGCCGGGCGCTGGGAATATTGCGCCGACTAACCCAACTGCCCGGTACAACATTGAAAAATAAGCTACTTTATTGCCACCCCTGTCGCAGTTTCCAACAAAATTCCAACAGTTGCGGCAAGCGACACTCTGGAACGCCATGGCACGAATGTCAAACGGGCGTGGATGGGGCAATCCACGTCCGATCTGAAAGCAACGCGCATCGCCTTTTATAGGGAGGCTCCAATCTGCCGCGAGGAAGCCATGGGAGGCTGTTATCTACGCGAAGAGTACACAAGCCAAAGTCAACTATAAGCCTGTAAATTTCACTCCCGCTGTCGGCCGTGCCGAACCGTTCGAAGTGCGAACGCTAGCGAGGTCCGAAAATAACCAAATGTGACTTCCTGAATTTTCGCTCCCGCAATGGCGAGGCGACGAACGCCTGTCGCTGGGTCAACATGATCGAGGCGATACTTCGCGAATATCGCATTTGTCGCCAGCGGGTTGGGCTGTGATAAATGCCCACTGCCCGCCAGAAATTCTTTACGTCGTGGAGCGCTGAGAGAAATATCCACCGGGCCGCATCGACATTGAAGCACGGATCATCCCGCAGCCACGACTTGATCTGCGATTCGCTCCGCCCGATCATTCGGGCGATTCGAGGAACCCACCAACTGTTGACCTGCATCGGCCCCAGGTCGACGGAACCATCCCTATTCCTGACTTCTGCACCAATCCATCCCCCCTCCTGCTTCCTCAAGGCCCGCAGGGTTTGGGCAAGCCATGGCCGGCCGGACGCTGCCCGATGGATGCATTGATTGATCGCCTTCTCCGCCGCCAGCATGTCCGGGTCCCTCGCCTCACCATAAGCTGGCGCTGCCTGAACGATCAGCGTGGAAGCGAAGCCGCCGGCCAGAAGCGTTGCACAACACCGCCTGATCATCGGTCGCGCCCTCGGTCCCTGCGCACCTCGGTCGTCCGATCCGGCTGTTTGGGCTGGGAGATTTCCGGCTGCGGCCGGTTCCGAAGCATGCGCTCGATGAGCGCCGTGAGGGTTTCCGTTGCGCGAAGCCCTGCGCCAGCCAGACCCTTGGGCTCGCTCCCTCGATCACGGCTTCTGCGTTCTGTGCGCAGAAGGGCCAGTTCACGCCGCTGAACGTCATAGAGGTCGTGTTCTTTCTGGATGCGGGCAGCTTCCCTTTCGAGCCGCGCCTCGGTCCCGCTTCGCCTGATCAGATCCAGCCCTTCCAGGGACGAGGTCTTCTGGCCGGAATTGCGCTTCAATTTCTCCACGAGGTCCGACCGATTTTCTGTCCACAGCGTCACGCTGGATGCCGCGCGCGTGATCGCGGTGTAGAAATTTTGTCCCGTCACCAAGGGTGAGTCGACTGGGGCGAGAACAAAGACCCGCGGGTAGGTTTTCGACTGGGAGGAGTATACGGTCTCCGCATAGCCGTGATCCCAGGTCTTGTATTTCGAGAGGTCGATCTCCTGTCGTTCGCCGGTTCGATCCCATCGGATCGTGGCCCGCTCGTTCTCCATGCGCTCGACCGTGCCCCGCTCGGCATTTTTCAGACCCAGTTCCTTCGTCGCCAGGCGCCATTGAATTCGATCACCCGTTGCGAGGCCCCGGTCCTGCACGTTGAAGACGCTGACCACGGAAGCGCGCGTTCGGCGCGGGTCCCAATGGATGATTCGGCCCTGCTGGTCTTCCAGCCTGACGACCTCGCGCCCGCTCTCTTCTCGCCCGAAACCGACGACCGCGTATTCCGTCTGCCGGGCGATCCCCAGCTGATCAACATCACGGTTGAACATGACGACCTGATCCTTGGAATAGAGGCGTGCCATTCGACGCTCCTCACTCGTCAGAACCGCTGGCGCGAGGATTTTCAACGGCACTTCCTCGACAGCGATGAGACCTTCCTTCTGAAGCCCGCGCCGGACATTTGCGTTAACCGTGATCCGGGTCGCGTTGTCCAGAACAAGGATGTTCGTCGCGGCGCGCGTTTCGGGGGCCAGTTGCATCCATTGATCGACGAGATTTTTCGCAAGCTTGCTCGCTTTGTCCCCGCTCACGACGCCGTGCAGAAAGCCGATCGCCCGCGCATATTCTCCAAGGCGCGCCTCCTTAACCGCCTTCATCATCTTCTGATTGTTCTGCTGCCGCAGCGATTCGGAGAGCTCCGCCTTTGGCAATCCAAGCTGCTGAAGAAGCCAGAATGCCTTCCCTTGTTCGATCGCGCCTGTCTGCTTGTTGTCGCCGAGGAAGAGAATCCGAGCGCCGGTCTCCCGACTGAGTTCCAAGAGCCGCAGGGCCTGCCGGTTGCTGAGCTGCCCGGCTTCATCGACCACCAGAAGATCGCGAGCGTCCAGTTTCCGTCCGCCCGACACGATCAAATTCATGACCGTCTGGGAGGGAATTTTCGCTTTCTTCCCGAGTTCTGCTGCGGCCGATGAGGTCGGCGCGAGGGCTTGCACCCGGACATCCGCAAAGGCGGGTTCGAGATGGACCGTCACGGCCAATGGCGTTTGAAGCCGCAGGTGGCAGATACGCTTCAGCGGGATGTTCAGGCTGTAATGTCTCAAACAGGATGGACCCGCTCACTTGCTCGATCCGCAGACCATCAGATTTCCAATGACGTCACGTTCAGCGCAGACATTTCAGGTCGCAGCTTGGAGTTTGGAAGGACGAATGGTCGAGGCAACCCGAAGGCTGGGCCAACTGAAGGCGTTCGCCAATGGATGGGGCGACGTGAAGTCGCCCAACTGCCGCGGCTTCACCGCGCAGGAGTTCCAGGCCCTCGACTTCAGCAAGATGGACCTGAGCGAATATTACACCGAGATCGAAGCCCGCTCGGCCGATCTCATCCAATCCGACATGGAGGAGCGCGTCGATGCCTATCTCAACGCCGTCCAGAATTAGGCTGATCACATCCGTGACATTGGTTGCCAGCTGCGCGATCGCGGCAGCGCAGGCAGCACCGGAAATAGCCCAGCCCAAGGCGAAAGTGGCTTCGACCGCCGAGGGTGAGAAGGCCATGGAAGCCTTGGCGGACGCGCAAGCACGGGCGCGCAATGGCGCCAATGCGGACAAGTCGATCCCGTCACCCAAGATCTTCACGCCTTCTCCTGCCCTGCGCAAGCGCGCGTTCGACGCCCTTCGCTCGGACAAATCCGATCCACGCCTTGAGGAACGGGCCCGCGCGGCGCGAAAGGCGGGCGAAGCCCAGCTTGCGCGGGATCGCGAGGCGATGAGCAAGCGGCTGGCGGAGGCCCTGGGGCTCGAGGCCCCATCGACGATGGCGGTCGCGCAGGCCGTCGCGCCGAATGCCCCAGGCGCATGGGTGCCGGTTCTCTTCGTCTCATCGTCGATGCCGCTCGCTACGCTGCGGACCTATGCCGGGCAGCTTGAACGGGCGCGTGGCGTGCTGGCCTTCCGCGGTATGCCGGGTGGCCTGACCCGGGTCGGCCCCATGGCGAAGCTCTCGGCGCAGATCCTGCGGCTCGATCCGGGCTGCGAAGGGCCGGCCTGCGCGATGCGCGATGTCCAGCTCATCGTCGATCCGATCCTGTTCCGCCAGCATGGCGTGGCCCGTGTGCCTGCACTCGGGATGCTGCCGGGTGATCCGACCAAGCCCTATTGCGAGCGGGAAGAGGAAGGGCCCGCATCAGCCAAGGCCAGCCACCTCGTCTATGGCGACGCGGCGCTCTCCGGGATGCTTGAAACCTACGCCCGTCTGGGCGGAAAAGAGGAGGTCCGCGATGCTGAGACTCGCCTGGAACGCCGGTAAGTTCGTCTGGCCCTGCGTTCGCGATCTTCCGCGCCACGCGGCCGCGGCCCTGCAGTCGACCGACCCCGATCAGCCTTTCGCCCAAAGCCGGCTCACCAAGGCGATCCTGATCGTGAGCGCCATCGCGCTGTTCGTCTGGTGGGCGCTGTCCCAGCTCATCTGGGTCAGAAGCCCCTCGATCGACGCCTGGGCGGTGCGAAAGGTCGGCGGCACGGTCGAACGGCATGATCTCGTTATGTTTGAGCTTCGCCATCCGCTCGCAGGGCCTCTGCCGATCACCGTCACCAAATATGCGCTCTGTATGCCGGGCGATTACCTCGCCTCCTACACGATGCATAGCGACCGTTTCCCCAAGCATCTCGAAGCCGCCTTCTTCTGCAACGGAAGCCTGATCGGCGTCAGCAAGCCTTATGGCCACGCAGGGCAAAGGCTGGACTATTTCCGCTGGAAGAACGGCTCCGTGCCCAAGGGTCAGGCCTATATCGGCTCCTCCTACAAGGACGGGTTCGACAGCCGCTATTTCGGTCTGGTGCCCATCTCGGCGCTCACACGCATGGAGCGCGTGCTGTGATCCGCCGCGCCCTCCCATCGCTGATCTTCGCCGCAGCGCTGGTCAACCCGACAGCCGGCGTGTGCGAAACCTTCCCTTCCACGCCCACCAAGGTCCGCCAGGGCTATTGGTGGTATGAAGCGCCGCCTGCGCCGGCAGGGGCCGAGCAGGAGGAGGCGATCGAGAAGCCGACCATTGCGGCGATGGCGGAGCTTGCCAAATGGTCGCCGCCCCGCATCCGCAAACTGATCGAGGCCCAGCGCGATTATGCCGCGACGGTGCTGACGGTCGAGGCGGTCTCAGACTTCTGGCGGCTACAGGATTTTGCGCGCCGCAAGGCCCGCGCCTTCGCCGGCGTCACGCAGATCGCGATGCTGACCCACCCGGAACTCAATTCTAGGTCCGCCAATCCCATGGTCGGCGACGCGCGCGCGGCGCTGGGTGCGGAAAAGGAAGCCGCCCGCCGGGCCTATCTACGCGCCAATGCCCGCGGCTATGCGCTTGTCATGTTCAGCCGGACGAGCTGCGGCTATTGCCGCGTACAATGGCCGATCGCCCAGCGGTTCCAGGAAGAATATGGCTGGCAGGTCATACGACAGGATCTCGATGCGCATCCTGAGCTTGGTCAACGGTTCGGCGTCGAGGTGACGCCAACGACCATGGTCATCAAGCGCGACAGTCAGCAGCGGATGATCATCGCCAGCGGGGTGGAGGCATATCCCAATCTCTCGGCAATGGCCTATCAGGCCGTGCGGCTATTGAACGGCGACATCCGGCCCGAGCAGTTCATGACGGGCGCAGGCGAGGAAGGTGGCTTCTTCGACGCGCTCGCCAATGGTCCGGTTTCCGCCAGCGCGGCCGATGATGTGCCCGGCGCCACCGAACAACGGGCTGACCGATGATGAGCGCGCCCTTCCCTTTGAAC
Organism: Sphingobium sp. SA916; assembly: GCF_002894065.1. Classification (NCBI taxonomy): domain Bacteria; kingdom Pseudomonadati; phylum Pseudomonadota; class Alphaproteobacteria; order Sphingomonadales; family Sphingobiaceae; genus Sphingobium; species Sphingobium sp. SA916. The sequence continues at coordinate 3,458 of NZ_LXYF01000048.1, read as the reverse complement.
TCCACTTCATGGGCTGAGCGCATATCCCTCTCAATCGGGATGGGCGGCGTTATGCCCTGTGGCCTGAAGAAGCTTCACGGCCTTTTTGTCAAAGCTCATGAAGACATCGGCGCCCAACCACTGGCCATCATGGGCGATGACGCCATCGGCAAAGTCGCCTCCAGCATCGAGCAGAGCCAGGCCAGCTTCTGCCGCTCCGCGATCCATGACGACGTTGCCGGCGTTCAGCAGCAGCCGGACAGAATTCGCGATCTCGGCAGAGCTCAATTTGTAGCCGACCTTGAGAACCCAGCAGAACTCGCAAAGCGCGGACAGCGGCACAGCGACCAGTTCCGCGCTCGACACGAGCTTACGGGCAATTGGTCCTTGTTTCGCATCATCCTGGGTGGCCGCGCGAACCAGAATGTTGGTGTCCGCCGTGACCTTCACAGCTCTCCGGCCCAGCCTTTGCCGATGATCTCGTTCATTTCCTCGATCGAAAGGGACCGCTGCCCTTCCCGCTTCAGCGATCCGCAGAAATCGGCAATGCTTCCCGAAGGCCGCTCGGCCCGGATTCGGATTTCGCCTCCCGGCATCTTGTCGATGCTGAGCTTGTCGCCGGGATGGATGCCCAGATGCTGGAGCAAATCCTTCTTAAGCGTGATCTGCCCTCTGGCGGTGACGGTGAGCGCGTTCATCCGGGTGGTCCTTTCCATTCGCCATGTAATGGAAACTTCCATTACATTCAAGCTGAGAGCGACTGTGCCCCTCTTGCCCCTCGCATTGCTGGCCATTCCGGCGCAGGCGCCCGCCGCCGGAAATGACAGGGTAAAGGCTGAGCGGGCAGCGATCCATCCTGTCACGCAAGCCCGCGAAATGATCGCCTGGCTTGCTCGGGTTCCGCGCACCCGGGAATTTCCATCGGATCTGGACGCGACATTGCGGGCAGAGGCGCAGACCTTCGTGGTCGAAATGAGTTCGGCGCCCGGCTGTCTGCCCTGTGGCGATCTCTGGGCGCGCCTTCTCCGATTCGGCCACGCCTATGGCTGGCAGGTGCGCACCATCCCTTCGAGCGAGGCGCTTGTGCGCTCGGGCCGGCTTGGCCTTCCATGGGTCGGCCATCCGGTTCTGTGGGTGCGGCCTGCCAATGATCCGGTCCGGCTCGTGCCAGCAGCAATCGGCACCGATCATGACGAGAATCTTCGGCGGAACATCTATCTTGCCGCGAAGATACTGACCGGCGTCCGACCGGAAATCGGCCTGCGCGCCATGTCGAAATATACCGGCATCGTCGCGCCCAGCGGCGCAGCCACCACCTCACCTCAGCGCAAAGGCAACTGACCATGGCGGGTCTCAGCCCTTTCCCCCACAGACAAGGATACCCGCCATGGCACCTATCTCTCGCCAATTCCTGATCTGCTTCGCAGCCCTCGGCATGACATTGACCGCGCCAACAGCCCATGCCCAGGGCTGGGCGGAAAGCTGGTTCGACAATGTGACCTATACGAGCCCCGGCAGCTTCGAAGATCAGACCCGTGGGTATGTGACGGCGGGCGGCATGTCCGGCCGGGTCGACGTTCATAACGACTATCTGATGAGTCTCACGCTTCCCAAGGTGAAGGCCGGCTGCGGCGGCATCGACATGTTCTTGGGCGGCATGTCGTTCCTTGACCCCGACTATCTGGTCCAGAAGCTCGAAAGCATTCTTCAGGCCGCCCCGGCGGTCGCGTTTCAGTATCTGCTCGAAACGCTCGATGAGAAAATGGGCAATATCATCAGCAAGATGGAGGCCGCGACCAATTACCTCAATTCCATCCAGGTGAATGACTGCCGCCTGTCGAACCGCATGGTCCAGATCGCCAAGGGCGACGACAATATGTCGGGGATTATCGAGGAGATGACCGGCTATCGCTCGGTAAAACAGGGTTTCGCCAAAAGCTATCAGCAGAGCCGGGAAAAGATCGAGTCCAACTCCAACAATCCCACCGAAGATCTGAAGGACGCGCTCTCCAACTGCCCGGCGGAAGTCACCGACATCTTCCGGACCGGATCGCTCCTTTCCCATGCCGCGGCGCGCGTGGGCGCGAGCGGCTGGGCAGGCGTCATGCGGGCGCATGTGGGCGACGTCTATGCGTTTCGAAGAGCGCGCGCTGGGCCGCGGAATTGAAGGGACAGGTCATGCATTCGGTCTTGTCGAAGCAGGCGCTGGCGAGATCCTGCGTGACACGCATCAGGAGATCACGCGTCTTCGCGACGTCGAGGCCAGAGCCGAGGATCGTTTCCAGCGCCTTGTCCTGCTTGTCGGCGGGGACGGCTGCGAGCAGTTCGGCGTGCCCCACCTTGATCCGGCGCTCATCCAGGGCAAGTTTCACGGTTTCCGAGAGGTTGGCCAGCGCAAGGCGGCGATCAAGCTTGGCCTTGGACCAGCCAAGGCGCCGGGCGGCCTCGGCGCGGTCGTTATGGCAAGCGGCGAGGACACGGACAGCCTCGCGTGGGGAAAGTGGATTTCAATTGACTGGTAGGACGGCCGACACGGGATCCGGTGCCACAAGGGCTTCATCAACTATAGACATCGTGAATTACGACGTTCGTTCGGCGATTGCTAACGCCGAACAAAGCGCAGCCAGATCGAGCAATCCGCATCAGTCCTTCATTCAAGAACTGAGCAAACAGATCCTCGGCCCTGAAGGCCTACGCAATCGCTACCTCAGCCAAGCTGATGAAAGTCGGGGTACTTTTGACCTCACAGCCCCCGTGACAAGCTTCGAGCAATCGAAGGTTCTCGGCACGGGAAGTTTCTCGGGTGACATTGGCTATGGTCCAGGAGACGGCGACCCGACCTTCAAAAAGCGCTAAGGATCACCGTAAAGTCGGCGCCGAAAAGAATCGCTCATCGGATTCATTGGATGCCAATGCCAGTCAGGGTTTCCGGAATCAGTCGGGTCATTCCCGCGGCGGCGCCTACGCCATTCACATTCATCCTCGGTAAGCGGCAGCATCGGACCAAATCTGTATGTCCAGGCGGCGCGAAAATAGCCAAAGCCGAGGCCGCCTATGAAAAGATAGGGGTTCAGGACCAATGCCATCGTGAGCGTCGCGACGCCCTCATGGGAACGCAAAAGCTCGCGAGGAAGAAGGTATGATCTTCGAATGGCCTTAATGCGCGAAGTAGAGCTTCGATCCTTGATCGAAGCGAAGGTACGAGCACTCAACCTGAGTGCGGAACCATTTTTCTCGGCAAGACAGCTGCTCGCTGACGTGGATCAAAAATCCGTCGGGCGTTAGATCAGCAGACATATACTGGCAGCCGTTGAATAGCGGTTGTCCGATATGATTCCCTCCGGAACCTACCGGAACTGTCAACGGCGGTCGGATTTTAGGCCAGCGCGGCGGAGTAAAAGCAGGCCAGTGAATGTGGCGCGGATGATATGCAAAGGGCCCCGATCGGGGCCCTTTGCATATTGGCCGTTTTTCTGCGG
>NZ_LXYF01000047.1:0-55617 GCF_002894065.1 Sphingobium sp. SA916 | reverse complement strand
CAAGCCTGTTTTCACGGTCGCCGGAGCCCGGCGGAACGGGAGAATGGCCGCGCGGCCGCCGATCGTTTCGTGCTGCGTGCGCTCCGGGCCGCGAAAGGACCGATTGCGGCCCTCCGTTCCGCCCGCTAAGGTCGCCATGGTTCTTTGTCATTGAAGGATCATCGAACGCCCTTGTCCAGCCGGGACGTCCGACAGGGATGACCGGCGCCGCGCCGAACCGCGCTTTTATTCAGATCTGGATATGCCCGCCACCGTGTCCGATTTACCTGATCCAGCGGATGCGCTTGCCAAGGTCGGTCGCCGCCTGGATGCCCGCGGCCTGGCGCCCGCGACCGCCAGCAATTATTCCGCCCGGCTGGCCGACGGGACGATCCTCTGCCGAGACGTTGCTGCCCCGGCAGACCCAGCTCAGCCTGCTTCAGCGCCGCTGCGATCTGCCCCACCGAAAACCGCTGCTTCTTCATCGACGTACCTCCTCAACAAGGAAAATCCGTCGAAAAGCTAACGTTACGTGTGGACCACTTTGCCCATCTCACCTCACGACCATGGCGACTGGGCGGTGCTGAAGGTTCAGCACTAGCTCCGGGCGACCGGCGCAACCGACGCCCGTCTGTCGAGCCTGGCCGCTATAGGTGGGCTTGAGAAGCGGATCTTGTTGCGCCGTTTTCTGAAGGCGACGGGCCTTATCACCACCGACTATTGCCAGCGGCTGCGGGTGGCGAGCGCGCAGGAATTGCTGCGGTCGAGCGTGCTACCGATCGACCCGATCGCGTGGGAGGTGGGCTATGCCGACACGTCGTCGTTCCGAAGGCTGTTACGCGCATCGTCGGGCTGACCCCCGGCGAGTATCGGCTGCGCTTCCGGGGACGATAGCGGAGGGGGAGCTTATTTCCGTAGGCCGTAGCGCGCGGCAGGCTCGGCATTGAACATCGATTGCAGCAGCGTGCCGCTCGCATTGTCATAGGCTGCTAGAAGGGATGTGTCCGCCAGTGACGGTGCGATGACGCGTTCGCCCTGCTCCAGGCCCGCCATGACGGCATCGACGCAATCCTCGGTCGACATGACGATCGCGTCGGGCAGCGGGTCCAGATCGGCGCCGCCCGCCACGTCCCATCCTTCGGAAACCACCGCGCCGGGCAGGACCAGCCGCACGTTGACGCCAGTGCCTTCGACTTCGTTCTGGAGATATTTGGTCAGGAGATAGACATAAGCCTTGGTGGAGGCGTAGACCGGAATGCCGATGCCGGGGAAGGGCGCGAAACCCGCTCCGGAGCCGATATTGATGAGCGTGCCCGCGCCTTTTTCCGTAAAGCGGACGAGAGCGGCTTTGGACAGGGTGGTCAAAGCAGTGACGTTGAGCGCGACCATGTTGGCGATCACGTCGTCAGGCGTTTCGACCAGCGTCTTGATCGTGGAGTAGCCGGCGTTGTTCACCAGGAACGACACCGACGGATCGCCGGAAATACGCTCCGAGACGGCGGCGACGCCGGCAGGATCGGACAAGTCGGCGACCAGAACGTCGGCGCGCACCGAGAAGCGGCTTTCCAGATCGGCCGCGATGGCGCGAAGCCGGTCTTCACGCCGCGCGACGAGCACGACGTCGTAGCCGCGCGCGGCGAGACGATCGGCGAACAGCTTGCCGATACCCGAAGAAGCCCCGGTGACGATCGCGGTGCCAAGATTCCCAGACAAATCAGTTTCCTTTAGCATGTGGAGAGGAGCCGATCAGGCGAATGCCCAATGTTATGCGTCGCAATATGCTACCGATCTATCCGGAGCCATGACCAATCGCCTCATGAAGCGGGTGACATATGGGCTCACGCCCGCACGTGGCGGCGGGCTCACCGACAAATATTCGCTACTCTCTCCTGCGCTTAAGCCGTCTTGGCCGCACGCATGCGGGGGCTGCGGGTTGAGCGAGATTGCGATGTTTGGGCTGCATCAAACCGTCCTAGCCGCCGCGGCGGAAAGCTCCCAATGCACAATCGGGCGCGTTGGCGCACCGCTTGGCCCTCAGGAGTTACCGTGAGCACCATCGTTGATCGTCACAATCTCGACTTTCTGTTGTTCGACATGTTCGATCTGGAAAAGGCGCATGCGTCCGGCCCTTTCGAGGGGCAGGACCGGGAGCTGGTTTCCCAGCTTCTGGATACGGCGCAGCGCATCGCCGAGGCCGAATATCTGCCGACCGCCGCCCCGCTCGACGCCGTTCCGCCGACCTTCGAGAATGGCGAGGCGGTAATGCCGGCCTATGTCGGCCGTGCGTTGAACGCCTATAGCGAGGCAGGTCTGTCGGCGCAGAGCTTTCCGGTCGAATCTGGCGGACTGGGCATATCGCACACAGTCAGCATGATGGTGAACGGCATGTTCAGCGCGGCCAATGTCGCGATCGCCAACTATTTTCTGCTGACGGCTGCCGCAGCGCGGCTGTTGCTGGCTTTCGGGACGGAGGAGCAGAAGTCCCGCTACGCCTCGCATATGATCGCGGGGCGCTGGATGGGCACGATGTGCCTGTCCGAGCCGCAGGCGGGATCGTCGCTCGCCGACATTACCACGCGGGCCGATCCGGCGGGCGACGGCTCCTATCATCTGCGCGGCACGAAGATCTGGATTTCGAGCGGCGGCCACCGCATGAGCGAGAATATCGTGCATCTCGTGCTCGCGCGGCTTCCCGACGCGCCCGCCGGAGTCAAGGGCATCTCGCTGTTCCTTGTCCCGCAAAAGCGCCTGAATGAAGCGGGTGAACCGGGGGAGGACAATAATGTCACGCTGGTCGGTCTGGCGCACAAGATGGGACAGCGCGGAACGACCAATTGCCAGCTCAACTTTGGCGAGGATGGTCCTTCGGTCGGCTATCTGGTCGGCAAGCCCCATCAGGGGCTGCACGCCATGTTCCACATGATGAATGAAGCGCGGATCGGCGTGGGGCATGTCGCGACCATGTCCGGTCTGGTGGGGTATCTCTATTCGCTCCACTATGCGACCGACCGGCTTCAGGGCCGCCGCCTCGGTCAGAAAAATCCAGCATTGCCCCAGATTCCGCTGATCGAGCATGTCGACATCCGGCGGATGCTGCTGGCGCAGAAGGCGGCGGTCGAAGGTGCGCTTGCGCTCTGCACCTATTGCGCGCTGCTGATCGACGAGCAGAAGAGCGCGAAGAAGGAGGATCAGGCCGACCTTGCCCTGCTGCTGGAGGTGCTGACGCCGATCGTCAAGTCATGGCCGTCCGAACATTGCCTTGAGGCCAACAAATGGGCGATGCAGATATTGGGCGGGGCGGGATATACCAGCGATCATCCCGTTGAGCGCCTGTATCGCGACAATCGCCTGAACCATATCTATGAAGGCACTTACGGCATTCAGGGCATCGATCTTCTGGGACGGAAAGTCCGGCTGGCAGAGGGGCGTGGTCTCGACCTCTTGATCGAGCGGATCAATGCGACGATCACGGAAGCGGCGGCCATTCCCGCACTGTCGGGCCATGCGGCCCGGCTGGCCGAAGCGATCGGCTGGGTCACGGACGCCACCAGCGCCGCACTGGCCGAACCCGATCTGGAGCGCAGCCTCGCCAATGCGACTCTATACCTCGACGCGACGGGGACGGTGGTGATCGGCTGGCTGTGGCTGTGGCAGGCGATGGTCGCTGTCCGCAGGCAAGAAGGCGGCGCTGCCAACAGGGCCTTTTACGAAGCCAAGCGCGCCGCCTGCGACTATTTCTTCCGCTACCAGTTGCCGCGCGCGCAGATTGACCTGGGGCTGGTGAAGGCGCTGGACGATACCTGCCTTGCGACGACTCCCGGGCAGTTGAGGGTCGCTTGACGATTCAAGACTCGGCAGACATGCGCGATAATCAAAAGGAGGATGGCTTGGGACATCGGAATACAGGAACGCCCGATCTGCTATCGGCGCTGGACGAGGGCGTTTTGATGCTGACGCTCAACCGGCCGGAGGCGCGCAATGCGATGAGCGATCCGATGCTGGAGGCGATCGACCGGGAACTCGCATTTGCCCAAAGCAGCCGCGAGGTGCGGTGTGTCGTCCTCCAGGGGAACGGCCGCGCCTTCTGCGCGGGCGGCGACGTGAAGGCGATGGGGGACAATCCGATCACGCCGTCCTCGCTGGACGACCGGATTGAGTATCAACGCGTCATCCAGCGGGCGACATCGGGCAGGCTAGTCGCGATGGGCAAGCCGAGCCTGGCTGTCATCCACGGCCCCGCCGCGGGCGCGGGCCTTGCGCTGGCGCTGGCATGCGACCTGCGGATCATGGCGCGTCCGGCATTTCTGCTGACGGCGTTCGCGAACGTGGCGCTTTCGGGCGATTTCGGCATCGGATATCTACTGGCCCGGCTGGTCGGGATGGCGCGGGCCAAGGAGTTGATGTTCCTGCCCGAACGCGTGGCGAGCGAGCGCGCGCTCGATCTAGGGCTGACCAACTGGGTGTGCGAAGCCGAGGAACTGGAGGCGCAGGCGGCACTGATCGCCGGGCGTCTCGCGTCCGCGCCGCCACAGGCGCTAGCTTATATGAAAGAGCATCTCAACAGCGCGCTGTCCACCGAGTTCGGCGCCTATATGGACCATGAGGTGCGCTGCCATATCGACTGTTCGCAAACGGCGGACCATGTGGAGGGCGTCAGGGCTTTCGCGGAGAAGCGCGCGCCTGTCTTCAGCGGCGATTAGGGTGGCCGGGCGCTCCGCCACGCATCCGGGGCCACTTCCCCCGGCCCTGTTGCCCGATGGCATACGGTCCCGCATCGTCAGCGGTGTCGGCGATCTCGACATGCACATTCTGGAAGCCGGATATGAGGGGAGGGGGCGACCCGCCATCCTTCTTCTCCACGGCTTTCCCGAACTGGCGTGGTGTTGGCGCAGGGTGATGCCGCTGCTCGCGGACGCGGGCTATCATGTGGTCGCGCCCGACCAGCGGGGGTTCGGGCGGACGACCCCGCAGCCGGATGCCTATCTCACCGATCTGGGGCCATATGCCACCGGCAATCTGGCGGCGGATATCTTCCACCTGATCGACGCGTTGGGCCTGTCGTCCGTGGACATGCTGATCGGCCATGACGCGGGGGCCATTGTCGCGGGATTCTGCGCGTTCGCGCAGCCCGACAGGGTTCGCCGGCTGGTGCTATCCGCATCGCCCTTCGGCGGCGCTCCGCCCGCAGGTGCGTTGCCCACAGCGCCTTTCCTCGACCATCCGATCCATGAAGAGCTGGCGCGCCTGTCGCCGCCGCGCAAACATTACCAAGCCTATTATTGCGGTCCGGAGGCGAATGCGGACATGTGGCATGCGCCGCAGGGCATGCACCAGTTTCTGCGCGGCTATTATCATCAGAAAAGCGCCGATTGGGACGGCAACAGACCTGGTCCGCTCAAGGGCTGGACCGGCGAGGAAATCGCCAGATTGCCGCATTATTACTGCATGCCCGCGCAGTGCGGCATGGCGGAGGTTGCCGCCGCCATTATTCCCGATGCGGGGCAGGTGGCGGCGTGCACATGGCTGAGCGATGCCGACCTGGCGGTCGCCGCCGCCGAATTCGACCGGACCGGGTTCCAGCCCGCGCTCAATTGGTATCGCAGCGCACTGGCCGAGGGGATGACAGGCCGGGATTTGGCACCTTTCCACGGTCGGCGTCTTGCCATGCCAGTGGCATTCGTTGCCGGCAAGGCCGACTGGGGGCCCTATCAGTCTCCGCGACTGCTGGAATCGATGCGAGACGGGTTGGCGACGCAGCCGGTTGCCCTCCATTTCATCGAGAGGGCGGGGCACTGGGTGCAGCAGGAGCAACCGGAGCGCTTTGCTGAAATCCTGCTAGCTTTCGCGGGGCCGTCATGACGCTGTGCCGCAAATCGCGACCGGAGGGTTGCGAGGGCTGGTCATTGCCCCGCCGCGTACCGATGGCATGATCGGGCCACCATTTCGCGCTGAAAAACGGTCCGGTCCCAACATGACTCCATCGGTTCCTATCCTTCTGCACATGGATGGAGCGGTGCGCACGGCGGGCGAAATGCATAAAAATCGGAGAGGCACAGAATGACAAAGCTGTTGAATGACCATCGGATCGATCCAAGGATCAAGGCTGTTTTCGGCGAATATGGCGCGCCGGCCGCTTCCGATCTGCTTACGCGCGAAGAGCTGATCGAATTCATGCACACGCCCGAAGCGCAAGCAGCCGTAGCGGCCGACGCGCAATTTTTTGCGGAAGCCGTGTGCGAAGCGTCTGCGCCGTCCTCCGGCATCATCTATGAAACCAAGACCTTCATTTCGCAGCCCGATGGGAATGAGATCAAGATCCAGTATATCCGCCCCGAAGGCGCGGGCGTCCTGCCCTGCGTCTACTATATGCATGGCGGCGGGATGGCGACCTTGTCCGCCTTCGACCCCAATTATCGGGGATGGGGCAGCATCATCGCAGCGCAGGGCGTAGCGGTCGCCATGGTCGATTTCCGCAACAGCCTGCTACCGTCTTCCGCGCCTGAAATCGCGCCCTTTCCCGCCGGCCTCAACGACTGTGTTTCCGGGCTGAAATGGGTCCACGCGCATGCGGAGGAATTGCAGATCGATCCTGACCGGATCACGCTTGCCGGCGAGAGCGGCGGCGGCAATCTGGCGCTGGCGACCGCGCTGAAGCTTAATCGTGACGGCGACATCGGCCTTATCAACGGCGTCTATTCGCTGTGCCCGTTCATCGCAGGGCAGTGGCCGCATCCGGACCATCCGTCATCCCACAATAATGAAGGCATCTTCATCAGCATCGGCAACAATCGCCTGACGCTGGCCTATGGTATCGAGGCGTTCGAGCGCAAGGATCCGCTGGCATGGCCCATCTTCGCGTCGGAAGACGATCTTAAAGGGCTTCCGCAGACGGTCATCAGCGTGAACGAGTGCGACCCGCTGCATGACGAAGGCGTCGTATTCTACCGCAAGCTGCTGGCAGCCGGAGTGCCCGCGCGGTGCCGCTCGCTGATCGGGACAGTGCACGCAGTCGAGATTTTGCCGCGATGCGCGCCCGACATCAGCGCAAACACCGCCAACGACATCGCCTATCTCGCCCGTACGGGCAAATAGGGATGGCTCTGCCTTCCGCCGATGTCGCTGGCTCGCCCTTCGATGGAATAGCTAAAGGAGATTGAAATGGCTGACGGTTCCTGGGCGCCGACACCTTCATTGAGAAGTCAGGTCAGCGAGGCGGAGTGGAAGATGCGTGTCGATCTCGCCGCACTCTACCGCCTCGTCGCCCTGAATGGCTGGGACGATATGGTCTATACCCATATCTCCGCGCGCGTGCCGGGGCCGGAAGAGCATTTCCTCATCAACCCCTATGGCATCTTCTTCGAGGAAATGACGGCGTCGTCGCTGGTGAAGATCGATATGGACGGCAATGTCGTTCAGGACACCCCCTACAAGGTCAATGCGGCGGGTTTCACCATCCATTCCGCGATCCATGGCGCGCGGGAGGATGTGAAGTTCGTGATGCACCTGCACACCGATCAGGGCATCGCCGTGTCGGCGCAGAAGGAGGGGCTGCTGCCGCTCAGCCAGACCGCGCTGGCGATCCTGCCCGAGCTTGCCTATCACGATTATGAAGGCATCGCGCTCGATCTGGATGAGCGCGAGCGGCTGGTCGCCGACCTCGGCAACAATGCGGCGATGCTGCTCCGCAATCACGGGACGCTGGCGGTCGGGCTGGATGCGGGCGATTGCTGGCGGACCATGTTCATATTGGAGCGGGCCTGCAAGATTCAGGTCATGGCGCTGACAGCCGGGCGCGAGGGTGTCTTGATCGCGCCGGAAGAAGCGCAGCATACCGTCGCCCGCCAGATGGCGGCGCGCGGTCCGCTGCGGCTGGAGGGCGGCCAGTCCGCCTATGAACTGATCTGGCCGGGCTGCCTGCGCCGCCTGCACCGCCAACTGCCGGGCTTCGACGCCTGACTAATATCGATGCTCATGCAAGAAAGTCCGACCATGTCCGACACCAAGGAAATCGAAGGCCCCACCACCCATTTCACGCAAATGGCGGATTCTACCAAGGAGGACTGGGCGATCATCGATAGCCATTACAAGCCCTTCCATGCGGGACTGTCGAACCGGATATTGACGCATCTGAAGCTGCTTGACGGTGACTTCGGCGGTTACCCGGTCGATCGGCTGGAACATAGCGTCCAGTGCGCCACGCGCGCCTATCGGGCGGGGATGGACGAGGAATATGTCGTCTGCGCTTTGCTTCACGACATCGGCGACACGCTGGGGTCGGGCAATCATGCCGATCTCGCCGCGGCGATCCTGAAGCCCTATGTCTCGGAAAAGAACCACTGGATGGTGGAAAAGCACGCCATCTTCCAAGGCTATTATTTCTTCCATCATATCGGCGAAGACCAGCATATGCGGGAGAAGTTCAGGGGGCATCCGCATTTTGAATATACGGCGGATTTCTGTCACCTCTACGATCAGTCCGCGTTCGACGCCAATTATGAAAGCATGCCGCTCGAAGCGTTCGAGCCGATGGTTCACCGGCTGTTTTCGACGATGCGCTATTCCTTCTACAAAAGCCCGACTGCAGAATAACCGGGCCATAGCAGACAGACATGATCGAAACGCGCTGCGTGAGCCTGAACGGCCTTGAATTCACCGTCGATATCGTGGGTCATGACCATGGTCAGACCGTTCTGCTGCTGCATGGCTTCCCGGAGTCGCGCTATATGTGGCATCCTCAGGTCGAGGCGCTGTCGGCTGCGGGCTTTCGCGTCATCGCGCCCGATCAGCGTGGCTATTCGACGGGCGCGCGTCCGGCGGAGGAAGATGCCTATCAGGTGGAGTTCATCGTCCAGGACGCCGTTGATCTGATGGACGCGGTTGGCGTCGCGGACTTCCATCTGGTGGGGCATGATTGGGGCGGGCAGATCGCTTGGTTGCTCGCTGCGGCTCATCCGGAGCGGATCCGCACGCTGAGCATCTTGTCGCGGCCGCATCCGGCGGCGTTTGCGCGGGCGTTGACGGAAGACCCCGAACAGCCGGAGCGTTCGCGTCACCACCGCTTTCTGAAGGACGCGGACGCCTATGACCGGATGCGGGTGGACGGACTTCGACCCCTCCGGGAAGCGTTGGAAACCCAATATGTGCCGCCGGAGATCGCAGCCGTTCACATCGCCAAGCTCGCTGAGCCGGGTGGGGTGGAAGGCGCGATCAACTGGTATCGTGCGAGCGGCTTCACGGGCGCGCAGACGCCGGCCATCAACCTGCCCACCCTCTATGTCTGGGGCACGCAAGATGCGACGGTCGGGCGCTATGCGGCGGAACTGACGGCCGACTATGTGACCGGTCCGTTCCGATTCGAGATCGTCGAGGGGGCGGGACATTTCATCGTCGATCAATGCCCCGACACCGTGTCGAACTTGCTCCTAGCCCATATAAGGCAGGGCGCTGACAGTCTCGCTTGACGGGGGCGCCCGTTCCTCGGATGTTTGACCCCACGGTTTGATGGTGCGATCCCTTCGTCGGAATGGAAGGACGCAGCCCCAGGCTTTGCTCGCGACGCTGGGCCGAGCACTGCGGATCAACCCCAAGGCGGTGGCAAAATAGTGTAAGCGGAGGAAGTGATTGGGTCGCCTTCCGCCGCCATACGCGTGATCCGTAGACGGGATTGAAGACAGGAGCGTCTAAAAATGAATGGATCGTCACAAGAAACAGCGGCAGTCAGCATGTATAAGCAATATATTGCATGCCTTAATGCCCGTGCCTGGAACGAGCTTGGCGAATTCGTGGCTACCGATGTGGTCCACAATGAGCGCCCACTCGGGGTCTATGGCTACCGAGCCCTGCTTGAAGAGAATGTCCGAGACATCCCGGACCTTTATTTCAACGCCGACATCGTTGTGGCGAATGCCAGTCATATCGCCTCACGGCTTCGTTTCGACTGCACGCCTGTGCAAGAGTTTCTTGGCGTTCCAGTCAACGGACGGCGCGTCGTATTCCACGAACATGCTTTTTACACTTTGCGAGCTGGGAAGATCGCAGAAGTTTTCTCGGTCATCGATAAGACAGCAGTTGAAGCCGAGGTGAGGCGCTAGCTATCGCACAGGCGGCGTTGGAGGCGGTAGGCCGTAGGCGACATGCCGAGCCAGTCGAAGCAGGCGCGCCATAGGCTGCGGCGATCCGAAAAGCCAAGATCGAAAGCGATATCGTCCAGATTGGCGTCGGTCGCGAGCAGGGTGCAGAGTTTCCGCATCCGGACCTCCCGTGAGAGTTCGCGAAAGCTCGTCCCTTCCTGCGTGAGCCGGCGCTGCAAGGTCGCCGCGCTCATCCCGAGCTTGCGCGCTGCGACCCGCTGGCTGGGGATTTCATCCTGCATCAGCACCCGCAATTCCTCAACAATCGAGTTGGATGCGTCCGAATGAATCGAGCGCGGTGAGCGCTGTGCGATTTCCATGAAGACGGAGGATTCGTGGAAGGAGAAGCTCTTATAGCGACGCACTCCGAGCGGCATGTCGAGTATCTCCTTGGGATAGACCATGGAGACGCCCGTCCCGTGCCGCCAGCAACTGGTCGCGAGGCCGGTCAGTAGCGACTCGTTGCGATCGGCCAGCAGGCTCGACAGCCGCGTGCGGACCGGCTCGATCCATTGCCCCGTGCCCCAGACCAGGACGCAGTGAAACACGATCGCGATCAGCTCGGCATAGATTTCCCCGCGCTCGGACAGGTCGTTCATGGCATAGGTGATGTTGATCCCGTCGGAGCCATAGCCGACCGACACTGTCATGCCAGAGGGTATGACCTGAACGAACTCGCAGAAGCGCTTCAGACCTTCCCCGACCGAGTCCATATGGTTCACTGCGGTGAAGATCACCGTCCAGCTGCCCTTCGGCAAGGGGCGGGGGGTGCAGCCATGGCCCTCGTCGTCATATTTATAGACGCCATCTACGCACAGATTCCAGAAATCGACGCGGGAGATGCTCGCCGGCAACTGGCCCGCAGCGTCGCACAGTCCGGCTCCCACCATCAGCGCGCGCGCCCGTTCCGGCCCGAAAAATGTTTCGACATAATGTCTGGAAAGCTGTTCGGCGCCGAAATTGCGCGCTGCGGTGGAGAACAGAATGGACCGGTTATCAGGCATCGCGCTGGGCCATGCCTGGGAGCCGAACATCGATGGATAGCCGCTTGATTCCTGAACTCGGCAGAGGTTCGCTTTCATATCCAGCCTCTCTCATGTCGGCCCGTCGTTGCGAGGCCAGTCCTTGACATAATTTGTACTATAGGACAAAAAATGGTTCCAGGCAATGCCTGCCGCCTGTGGCTTTGGAGAGGATAGTTCCGCATTGGCCGTCGCCCGTCGCCTTTCGATCCTGCCGGACAAGCCAGTCGGGGCGCGTGAGTCGAAGCGCGCGCCGGCGCAGGCGCGGTCCGTCGAAACCCGCAAACGGATCATCGAAGGGGCGATCCTGGTGCTGGCGGAGCGCGGAATCGCGGGCATGACTCACCGGGAAATCGCCCGCACCGCAGGCGTTTCGCTTGCATCGACGACCTACCATTTCGCCAGCAAGTTTGACATATTGGCGGCCGCATCCCAGGAAATGCTGGACCATGACACGCTGCTTCTTCCCAGCGATGATGCCGCCGGGTCGAGCGAGCGGGGAGGGGCGGGATGCCCGCGATCCTGGCTTATCGCCTTTCTTGCCAAGGTTGCCGGGGAGCAGCGCGTGCGTGGGGCGTGCTGGACCGAAATCATGCTGGACGCGCCGCGCCACCCCGAATCCCTCGCGCTGGCCCGCCGCTGGTTCGCCGCTGCGACCCAGGTCTGGAGCGAATGGGCAGCCGCCTCCGGGGATGGCGACAGCGATCTTGCCGCGCGATCTTATGGTGACATAACGGTCGGGCTTCTCCTTTTCGTGCTGGTTCTCCGCCCGACCGAAGAGGATTTGAAGGCGGTGTTCGATGGCGGCGAAGACCCTCTCGACCGGTGGGGCCATGGGCAGAAGGTCGTCCCCGCCAAACCCGCCCGACAGAGCGGCAAGTCGGCGGTGACGCGCGAAGCGATATTGCGGGCGACGCTGGACGAACTGGTTTCCAAGGGCCAGACGGCGATCGGGCTGAAAGCAATGGCGAGCAAGGCGGGGCTTTCCCCGTCTGCGGCTTTTTACCACTTTCCTACGACCGCCAGCCTGATCGAAACCGCCCAGCATCGCCTGTTTGAAAATGCGAAGGATCGCTATCGCATCGTCGCGTCGATGGAGCGTGGGGAAGAAAGCCTGGAAAGGCTGATCGATCGAACGAGCGTCATTTTCTTTCGCGAAGCGACGGAGTATGCGCTGGAAAGTCTCGCAATCTACCGGGTCTGGCTCGAAGCGAGCCGTCAGCCGTCGCTGCAATCCGCGATCTGGGCCGACATCGCGGATCAGCACAGCGCCTGGCGGCGTCTCTTGACGCCGATCTCGTCGTCGCTGCGCCCGCTCGATCCGCTGCTGTCCCAGGCCCTGTTCACCGGAAAGATGATCCGGCTGGTGGCGAGCGGATCGCGGACGGAGGATCTTGCGCATGTGCGCCGGGAATTCGCCCATGATCTGGCGATGATCTCCTCCGGCCGCTTCTGGTTGTAAGCCGATTGCCCTAAATGCGATTTCCGCCTTGCGGTAAATTGAGACATCGCGGGTGCGATCAACCATCATTCTCCCCCCAGCCGAAATCGATACAACGCGAATCGGCACAAAAAGACAAAATTGATGGAGGGGTTATCATGATGAAAGGCCATTACGTGCTTGCGCTGCTTTGCGGGGCTGCAGTCGTTCCGGCGGCCTTGGCGCAGACGTCCGATGCGCCCGCGCAGGGCGCTCAATCGTCCGGCTTGGGCCAGATAGAGGATATTGTGGTTACTGCATCCCGCCGCAGCGAGACGATCCTGAAAACGCCCATCGCGGTGTCTGCCTATTCCGGCGACAAGCTGCGCGCCGCCCAGACCGTGGCGCTCACCGATCTCGTCGGACCTAATCCGAACATTCAGATCGGCAACAGCTATAATTCGGCCAACGTCGCGATCCGTGGCATCGGCAACGGGTCGTCGATCAATGCGGGCTCCGACTCGGGCGTGTCCATCCAGGTGGACGGCGTCTACATGGCGCAGCCGCTGCTGACATTGTCGACCTTCCTCGACGTGGCGCGGGTGGAGGTTCTGCGTGGCCCGCAAGGCACGCTGTTCGGCCGCAATGCCACCGGTGGCGCCGTCAACATCATCCCCAACGAGCCGACGCGGGACGTGCATTATGGCTTCGACGTCACGGCGGGCATCGATCCCGGCCGGATCAACACGGCAGGCTATGTCAGCGGGCCGCTCAATGCGTCGGGCACCCTGACTGCCCGTCTTTCCGCCCAGCAGACATATAATCGCGGCTATACGAAGAATCTGGCGACCCAGCAGACCTACGCGCCCGGCTACTCGAACAATCTGGTCACCACCAACTCGCCTAGCCGGCTGGACGACGCGAACAATCAATCGGTTCGCGGCCAGATCAAGTGGGAGCCGTCCGATAGCTTCAACGCCCGGCTGCTGGTCGAGTACCAGCGCGATCACTCCGATGGCCCGGCGACCTTCCTCGAAGGCACGCCTGATCCAACCCAGCCCCTGCCAGCGATCCTGGTGGGGCAGTCGGTGGGGAGCGTCCGCAAGCGCGAAGTCAATAACAACGAAGCTGTGCGCCGGATCGAAGGCAAGAATGTCAACCTGACGCTGAACTGGGCGCTGGGGGGCGGCGACCTCAAGGCGGTCGGTTCCTATGCGGATACCAAGATCCACAACATCCAGGACGGCGATGGCACCGACGCGCTGCACACCTATTCCGACTTCAACAATAAGACCCACCAATATTATGGGGAACTGCTTTACTCGTCCGATGCGTCCAAGCCATTCACTTACATCGTCGGCACCAATTATTTCCACGAGAAGCTGAAGCAGGATATTTCGGTTCCGATCAGCCTGCTGCCGATGCCGGTCGATCTGGGCGCGAAGATCAACACGACCTCCTATGCCTTTTTCGGCCATGCCCAATATCCGCTGACGCCCGAGGCGAAAATCTTCGCCGGCGTGCGATACACGCACGACAAGAAGGTCGATCTGGACGATTATAACAGCTATGTCGGCATACTGCCGCGGCAGAGCACGTCTTCCAGTCAGCTCACCTATGAAGTCGGCGCTTCCTATGCGTTTAGCAATACGCTCGACGCCTATCTGAAATATGCCACCGGGTATAAGGGCGGCGGCTTTTCGGCCGGCGGTCTGGCTCCCGCCTTCGATCCGGAAAAGAACACCAACCTTGAGGCGGGCTTGAAAGGCTGGTTCTTCGACCGGGGATTGCAGGCCAATATCGCCGCGTTCCACATGAAGTATGACAATCTTCAGGTGAACCAGATCAACGGCGCGTCCACGCAAGTGGTGAACGCCGCAAAGGCGACCATCTACGGCATCGAGGCGGAAACCGTCATACGTCCAGTCGAGGCGCTGCGGTTCGAGGTGTCGGGCGCCTATCTCCACGCGACCTTCGACCGTTTCCACACCGGCGATCCGGCGCGCCCCAATCTGGGGACGGTCGATCCGGACGGGACACGGCGGTTCGACCTCGACGGCAACACCCTGCCGCAGGCGCCCCGATACAGCGTCAGCGCCGGCGGCTATTATGAGATGCCGATCTCATCGGGGAAGGTCACGTTGGGCGCGCGCTACGACTGGAAGTCGCGGTTATATTTCAGCGAGTTCAACATCCCGGTTTCCTCGCAGGCTGCGGTGGGGAAGCTCAACCTGTCGCTCAACTATGAGAGCGACGACAAGCGGATCACGGCGAGCCTGTTTGCCAAGAATGTCACCAATGAACAGGTGAAGTCGAATGTGATCGTCGTGTCGGCGCTGATCGGATCGCTCGCGCTCAGCCAATATCAGCCGCCACGCCAGATCGGCGCGTCGTTCGGATATCATTTCTAGAAAGAAACGACAGCAAAGCGATGCCGACCGAACATCTGAGCGTGGCGCAGGCCCGAAGAGTCAAAGACCATATAGCGGGCCTGATCGCGCGCTCGGATGAGATGGACGATCTCGAAGTCGCGATGCGCTACGTCATGGACAATTATTGCCTGACAGGTGCGGAGCGCGAATTCGGGTGCTCTACGGTGCTGGTCGATCTCGGCACCTGTTCGGGCGAATGGTTCATGCCCCCGCAGGCGGAGCCGGGCCACCACATCGTCTATATCCATGGCGGCGGCTGGTTCGCCGGGTCGGTGGACACGCACCGCCATCTGATTGATCTCATCGCGCGAAGGACCGGGCGCGCGGTGTTTGCGCCGAACTACCGTCTGGCTCCTGAACATCCGTTTCCGGCGGGTCTTGAGGATGCCGGGCGCGCTTATGCCTACGCATCTGCCAACGGACCGGCGGGGCCGCTGGAGGCCGCCTACCTCGCTTTGATGGGCGATAGCGCGGGGGGCAACCTCTCCGCCGCGCTCGTGATCGACCTTGTGTCGCGCAACGCCCGGCTGCCCGATGCACTGGCCCTATTGTCAGGCGTGGTCGATTTCCGGCCGCCCGACAAGATGCCGCCGGGTTCCGACGACCCGACATGCGAGCCGACAACGCAGACCAAGATCGCTGAACTGTATCTTCAGGGCGTCACGACAGTGGACAATCCCCTCGTTTCGCCGGCCGCAGCCGCTTCGGACGTCCTTGAGCGATTTCCGCCGACGATCATCCAGGCGTCGTCCGACGAATATCTGCGCGATCAGGATGTCGCCTTCGCTGCCGCGCTCTGGCGGCTGGGGGTGACGGTACATCTGAGTATCTGGCCGCATTTGCCGCATGCCTTCCATCTCTTCCCGCAGGAACTGCCGGAAGCGGCGCGCGCGGTGGATGAAATTGCGGCGTTTCTGGCAGGTGTCGAGGCGGCCCCGGTCGATAAACTTGCAAGAGTGGGAGCGCACAATGACTAAATCCTGGCCGGCCATGTCGCTCAAGGAAGCAGAAGCGCAGCTCTGCGTTCCGGGCTCGCGCTTTGAAATCCGCAAGGAAGTCATCAACGGCCGCGAGTTGCGGACATGGGCGAGCCTGCCCGCCAATGTCGCCGAACTGGCGAAGCAAGTGCGGGCGACGCATGGCGCGCGTGAGTTTCTGGTCCTTAACGACGAGCGCGTCACTTATGAGGGCTGGTTCCGGGCGGTTGCGACACTGGCGGACCATCTCGTCCGCGAGGGTGTGAAGCAGGGGGATCGTGTTGCGATCGCTATGCGGAACCTGCCCGAATGGCCGGTGGCGCTGTTTGCGGCGACGGTGTGCGGGGCCATCGCCGTGCCGCTCAATGCATGGTGGACGGGCGAGGAACTCGCCTATGCGTTGGAGCAGTCCGGCTCCACTGTCCTTTTCTGCGATGGCGAGCGGTTCGAGCGCGTCATGAGCGGCAGTCCGATATCCGCCGATCGCTTGAAAATCATCGTTTCGCGGTCATCGCGTCCCGGCGTGGTTTTGCTCGAATCCATCATTGGGGCGGTCGTGGACTATGGCCGGTTGCCCGACCTGCCGCTGCCGGACGTCACGATGAAACCCGACGATCCGCTGACGATCTTCTATACCAGCGGCACTACTGGTCGTCCCAAGGGCGCGCTGGGCACGCACAGGAACATGCTTTCGGGCCTGGTGGCGATGGATTTCATCGGCCAGCGCGGCGCGTTGCGCCGCGGCGAGCCGATCAGCGACCTCACGCCATCGGTCACTTTGATGACCATCCCGCTATTCCATGTGACTGGCTGCGCCGCGCTGCTGATGTCCGCCTTCGCCTGCGGCGGCAAGGTCGTGCTGATGCACAAGTGGAACGCGGTCGAGGCGATGGGGCTGATCGAGCGGGAACGGATCACGTCGGCAGGCGGCGTCCCGACCATCGCGTGGCAGTTGATCGATTCCCCGGAGAGAAACCGGTTCGATCTCAGTTCGCTCAATTATGTGCCTTATGGCGGCGCGCCGGCCGCGCCGGACCTGCCCTTCCTGATCGAACGGGAATTGTCGGCCGTGCCCTATAATGGCTGGGGCATGACGGAAACGTCGGGCACGATCACCGGACACAGCGCGGAAGACTATCTGAACCGGCCCGACAGTTGCGGACCGCCGCTGCCGGTCGACGACCTGCGGGTCGTCAACGAGGCGGGCGAACCGCTCCCGGTCGGCGAGATTGGCGAATTATGCGTTCAAGGGCCGCAGATCGTGATGGGATATTGGCAGAATCCGCAAGCGACCCAAGCAACCTTCGGCGATGGCTGGCTGCGGACGGGCGATTTGGCCCGACTGGACGAGGAAGGCTTTTGCACCATCGTCGGCCGCAGCAAGGATGTCATCATCCGCGGCGGTGAGAATATCTATGCCGTCGAGGTCGAAAACGCGCTGTTCAGCCATCCCGCCGTGACGGACGCGGCGGTGGTAGCCCTGCCGCATGACAGGTTGGGCGAGGAACCCGGCGCGATGTGCCTGATCGCCGAGGGCCATTCGATCAGCGAAGACGAGCTGAAGCTCTGGCTGCGCGAGCGGCTGGCGGCGTTCAAAATCCCGGTGGTGATCCGCTTTCACCACGAACCTCTGCCGCGCAACGCCAATGGCAAGGTCATGAAAAATGACGTGCGGGCGCTGCTTCTCTCCGACGCGATGCAGGACTGACATCCTAGCGTGACATGATTTTATCTGAGGAATAGACGATGGATTTCGCCCTTACCGCCCGCCAGACTTCCTTTCGCGACCGCGTGCGCGCGTTCATCCAGACAAACGTCAAGCCGCGCCTGGCCGATTACGAAGCCGAAGTGGCAGCCGAACCGCGTTGGAAGGTGATTCAGGTCATCGAGGAATTGAAGCCGCTGGCGCGCGAGCAAGGCTTGTGGAACCTCTTCATGCCGCCGCATTCGGGCCAGGAGCATGTCGACAACAGCTTCGTGTTCGAGGGCGAGCAACTCACCAACCTCGAATATGCCCTCTGCGCCGAAGAGATGGGCCGGGTGTTCTGGGGTTCGGAGATCTTCAACTGCTCCGCGCCCGACACCGGTAATATGGAAGTGTTTCATCGCTACGGCACGCTGGAGCAGAAGGAACAATGGCTGCGCCCGCTGATGAACGGCGAGATTCGGTCCGCCTTCCTGATGACCGAACCCGATGTCGCCAGCTCGGACGCCACCAATATCCAGACGTCGATCCGTCGCGAGGGCGACGAATATGTCATCAACGGCCGCAAATGGTGGTCGACCGGCACCGGCGATCCGCGCTGCAAGGTGGCGGTGGTCATGGGCAAGACCGATCCCGACGCCGACAAATATCGCCAGCAGAGCATGATCTTGGTGCCGATGGAGGCGCCGGGCGTGACGATCAAGCGCATGCTCAACGTCTATGGCTATGACCATGCGCCGCACGGGCATGGCGAAGTGGTCCTGGACAATGTGCGCGTTCCGGCGAGCAACATGCTGCTGGGCGAGGGGCGCGGTTTCGAGATCGCGCAGGGACGGCTCGGGCCGGGACGCATCCACCACTGCATGCGCACCATCGGCGTCGCCGAGAACGCGCTGGAAGCGATGGCGAGCCGCCTGTTGTCGCGGCAGGCTTTCGGCAAGCCGATCGCGAGCCAGTCGGTGTGGGAGCAGCGCATCGCGCGCGCGCGCATCGACATCGAAATGACGCGGCTGCTCTGCCTCAAGGCGGCGGACATGATGGATCAGGCCGGCAACAAGAGCGCGCAAGTCGAGATCGCGATGCTGAAGGTTCAGGCCCCGATGATGGCGTGCCAGATCCTCGATGACGCCATTCAGGCGCATGGCGGCGCGGGCGTGTGCGACGATTTCGACCTCGCTTTCGACTGGGCCAATACCCGCACGCTGCGGCTGGCGGATGGGCCCGACGAGGTGCATGCGCGCGCCATCGCACGAGCGGAGTTCAAGAAATATCAGGATGTGGTGGGTGACACCCTGTCGAGCGGCGATGTCGGAGCGACGCGCTGATGCCGGGGCTTTCACCTTTCTTCGCCCGGAGCAGTTGGGATGACCGCGATGGCTGAGGCTGCGGTTGTCGATAATGGCTTCGACGTCGGCAGATTGACGGCGTGGATGGAGACGCATGTCCCCGATTTCGAAGCGCCGATCAGCCTGGACAAGTTCGCGGGCGGCCAGTCCAACCCGACGTTCGCGCTCGACACGGCGACGCGGCATTTTGTGCTGCGCCGCAAGCCTGCGGGCGCATTGCTGGCCTCCGCCCACGCCGTCGATCGCGAATATCGGCTGCTGAGCGCGCTCTATCCGGAAGGTTTTCCCGTGCCGCGTCCTATCGCCCTGTGCGAGGATGACGCGGTGATTGGATCGGCCTTTTACGTCATGGAGCGGATCAAGGGGCGGACGCTGTGGGACGGCGCGCTGCCCGACGAAACGCCGACGGGGCGCCGGGCGATCTATGTCGAGATGGTGGAAACGCTGGCGCGGCTGCACCGGTTCGATCCGGCGAAGGTCGGCCTCTCGGATTATGGCCGCCCCGGCAATTACTTCGGGCGGCAGGTCGCGCGCTGGAGCCGTCAATATCGCGACTCGCAGACCGAGGACGTGCCGGAAGTCGAAAAGCTGATGGAGTGGCTGGGCCGGACCGTGCCTGAGCAGTCGGCATCGACGATCATTCATGGCGACTATCGGCTGGACAACCTGATCTTCGATCCTTCCCAGCCGAAGGTGCTGGCGGTGATCGACTGGGAATTGAGCACGATCGGCGATCCGATGGCGGATTTCAGCTATTTCGCGGCGCACTGGCTGATGCCTGCGGATGGTCTGGCTGCTCTCGGCAACCTCGATCTGGAGGCGGCGGGCATTCCCTCGCTGGACGAGATTACCGACCTCTACTGCGAAATGAGCGGACGGCCGCGCATCGCCAATCCGCACTGGTATTTCGCCTTCAACCTCTTCCGCATCGTCGGGATCGTGCAAGGCATCCGCAAACGCATCATCGACGGCACCGCTTCAAGCCTTGAGGCGGAAAAGGCCGCGGCCAAGCTCGTGCCGATGGCGCGGCTCGGCTGGGAACAGGCCCGGCTGGCCGGCGCCCTCGAACCATGAAGACTGGATAGAAATATGAACAAGCTCTTTGACCTCAGCGGCAAGGTCGCTATCGTTACCGGGTCGTCGCGTGGCATCGGCCGCGCTATCGCGGAGGCGCTGGCGGACGCCGGGGCCCAGGTGGTCATATCCAGCCGCAATCTGGATGCGTGCGAGGAGGCCGCTGCCGCGATAAACGCGCAAATGGGCGAAACGCGCGCCACCGCGATCGCGGCGGACATTTCGGTGAAGGACGATCTGCGGGCGCTGGTCGCGGAAACGGAAAGGCGGCTGGGGCCGGTGGACGTTCTGGTCTGCAACGCGGCGGTCAGCTCCCATTATGGGCCAACGCTCGAAATTCCGGACGAGGAATTCCACAAGATCATCAACGGCAACATCCTGTCCAACCAGTGGCTCGTCCAGCTCGTCGCGCCCGGCATGATCGAGCGGCAGGCCGGTTCGATCATCATCGTCGCATCGCTCGGCGCATATCTGGGTTCCGGTATGATCGGCACCTATCATGTGTCCAAGGCCGCCGACCTTCAGATGGTTCGCAACCTAGCCGTGGAACTGGGCAAGCACAGCATCAGGGTCAACGCCATCTCGCCCGGCATCACGAAGACGGATTTCGCAAAGCGGCTCTGGGAAGACCCGGCAGGTGTCGAGCAGGTCACGAAGCGCACGCCGCTCTGCCGCATCGGCGTGCCGGGCGAAATGGCGGGCGCGGCGGTCTATCTGGCGGCAGAGGCCAGCGCCTTCATGACGGGTCAGTCGCTGCTCATCGACGGTGGCATGGCGATCGGCCCGGCAAGGCTGTGATGCGGTCGGCTTCCAACACAGTCAGGAACGAAGCATGAGCAACCTGTTCGACCTCTCCGGCAAGACCGCCATCGTGACCGGATCGTCGCGCGGCATCGGCCGCGCCATCGCGGAGGCGCTGGCTGACGCGGGCGCCCGCGTCGTCATTTCCAGCCGCAAACAGGCGTCCTGCGATGAGGTCGCCGCTGCCATCAGCGCGCGTCATGGCGAGGCGCGCGCGACGGCCATCGAAGCCAGCATTTCCAACAAGTCGGCGTTGGAAGCATTGGTTAAGACCACTCAGGACCGGCTTGGCCCGATCGACATTCTGGTCTGCAACGCGGCGTCCAACCCCTATTATGGGCCAACGCTGGGCATCAACGACGACCAGTTCCGCAAGATCCTGGAAAACAACATCCTGTCGAACCACTGGCTGGCGCAACTGGTCGCGCCGTCCATGATCGAGCGCAAATCGGGATCGATCGTCATCGTTTCGTCGATCGGCGCCTATATCGGTTCGGACACGATCGGCACCTATCATCTGTCGAAAGCCGCTGACCTCGCCATGGTCCGCAATCTGGCCGTCGAATTCGGACCCCACAAGGTGCGGGTCAACGCCATCTCGCCCGGCGTGACGCGCACCGATTTCGCCAAGGCGCTGTGGGAAGATCCCGCCAAGGAGAAGGCGTTCAGCCGGCAGATCCCGCTGCGGCGTATCGGCGAGCCGGGAGAAATGGCGGGAGCGGCCCTGTTCCTGGCGTCCGATGCCTCTTCCTATGTGACAGGGCAAGCCATCGTCGTGGACGGCGGCATGACTATCGCTCCGGTGGCGTAAGAATGGCGCGCTTCACGGATAAGGTTGTGGCGATCACCGGCGCAGCCTCTGGCATAGGGGCGGCGACCACGCGCCTGTTCGCTCAAGAGGGCGCGCAGGTGATCGCGTTCGATACCAGCCCGACACTGGCGGAGAGCTTCGCCGGAAATGACGCCATCATCACCATGCAGGGCGACGCGGGCCGGGAGGAGGATGTGCTGGCGATGTTCGCGCTGGCGACGAGCCGTTTCGGCGGCATCGATATCGTCTGCGCCAATGCGGGGGTGACAGGCGGAGAGGCGGGGCTGTTCGACCAGAGCGTTGAAAGCTGGGAACAGGTGCTGCGTATCAACCTGATCGGTCCGTTTCTGGCTGTCCGGCATGGCGCGAGGACCATGCTGGATGGCGGCAGGACCGGCGCCATCGTCTGCACCGCCTCGGTCGCGGCACTGCGCGCGGGGGCGGGCGGCCCGGCCTATTCGGCGTCGAAGGCGGGTGTCGTGAACCTCGTCCAGATCGCGGCGCAGCAGCTTGCCGGATCGGGCATCCGCGTCAACGCGGTCTGCCCTGGCCTCATCGAAAGCGGCATGACTAGAGACCTCTACGACAAGGCGCGCGCCAAGGGTCGGGAAGGCTCCATCGGCAAGCTCAACCCGCTGCGGCGCGGGGGACGTCCTGCCGAAATCGCGCAGGCCATCGCTTTCCTTGCATCGGACGAGGCCAGCTACGTCAACGGGCATGCCCTCGTCGTCGATGCAGGACTTTCGACTTCTCACCCCTTCGCCCGGCCCAGCGCATTAGGCGAGACCATTTTTTGAGAGAGATAAGATGATCGAAACGCAACGCCACGGCACCGTCCTTACAATCCGGATCGGCAATCCACCCGTCAACGCCCTGTCTGAAGATGTGCGGCGCGGCATCTATCAGGCGATAGACGCCGCGCAGAGCGATGAGGGCGTGTCCTCCATTGTGATCCACGGGGCGGGGCGGATGTTCAGCGCGGGCGCGGACATCACCGAATTCGGCAAGCCGCTCGCCGAGCCGGGCCTTGCGGTGGTGATCGACGCCATCGAAGCCAGCGCCAAGCCGGTCGTGGCCGCTATCCATGGTTCCTCGCTCGGCGGCGGGCTGGAGGTTGCGCTGGGCGCGCATTATCGCGTCGCCACCGCGAGCGCGAAGCTCGGGCTGCCCGAGGTCGCGCTGGGCCTGTTGCCCGGCGCCGGCGGCACCCAGCGGCTGCCCCGCCTTGTCGGCATTCCCGCCGCGCTCGACATGATCGTGTCGGGCAGTCCGATTTCGGGCGCGAAGGCGCTGGACATCGGTCTGGTGGACAAGATCGTGCCGGAAGCGAGCCTGGTTGAAGACGCTATCGCCTACGCCGTCACGCTCAACGCGCCGCGTCCGACGGGCGCGCGCGCCGTTTCCTTCGAGGGGGATGAGTTCGACCGGTTCGCGGAGCAGAATGCGCGCAAGATCCAGGGGCTTGATGCGCCCCAAGCCTGCATCGAGGCGGTCCGGGCAGCAACCGCCCTGCCGCTGGCCGAGGGACAGGAAAAGGAACGCAGCCTTTTCCACACGCTCATGGACGGCGCGCAGTCGAAGGCATTGCGCCATGCCTTCTTCGCTGAGCGCGCCGCCGCCAAGATCGATGGCCTGCCCAAGGATGTCGCGCTGCGGTCTATCGAAAAGGTCGGCGTGATCGGCGCGGGCACCATGGGCGGCGGCATTTCGATGAATTTCCTGTCCGCCGGGATTCCGGTCACCATCGTCGAGATGGCGCAGGAAGCGCTCGAACGCGGCACCGGCCTGATGCGGAAAAATTATGAGGCTACCGCCGCCAAGGGGCGCATGACCAGCGCGCAGGTCGAAGGCGCGCTGGCGCTGCTGACGCCGACGCTGGATTTCAACGCCTTGGCGGACTGCGACCTCATCATCGAGGCCGTTTACGAAAATATGGACGTGAAGAAGGAAATTTTCGCGCGGCTGGACAGCATCGCCAAGCCGGGCGCGATCCTCGCCTCCAACACATCCTACCTTTCAGTCGATGAAATCGCGCAGGCGACGAATCGGCCGGAAGACGTGGTCGGCCTGCACTTCTTCTCGCCCGCTAACATCATGAAGCTGGTCGAGGTGGTGCGCGGCGACAAGACCGCGCCGGATGTGCTGGCGACGGGCATGGCGACCGCGCGCAAGATCGGCAAAGTGCCGGTCGTGTCGGGCGTCTGCTTCGGCTTCATTGGCAACCGGATGCTGGACCCCCGGCTGGAGGGCGCGATGGAGATGCTGCTGGAGGGCGCGACGCCCGACCAGATCGACCGCGTCTCGGTCGCCTTCGGCATGCCGATGGGGCCGTTGCAGATGATCGACCTCGCCGGCGTCGACATCGGCTGGCACCGCGATCCCACCCGCATCGAAAGCCTGCGCGACGCGCTCAACGCCTTGGGCCGCTGGGGCCAGAAGGCGGGCGGCGGTTTCTACGATTATGACGAAAAGCGGCGTCCTCTTCCCTCCCCGGTCGCGACCGGAATCATCGACGATTACCGCGCGAAGGCTGGGGTGACGCCGCGTGCCATTTCCGACGAGGAAATCATGGTCCGAACCATGCACGTCATGGTCAATGAAGGGGCCAAGATCCTGAGCGAAGGGATCGCGCAGCGTGCGTCGGACATCGATGTCGTCTGGATCTACGGCTATGGCTGGCCGCGCCATACGGGCGGACCGATGTTCTGGGCGGAGCAGGTCGGCTTCGCCAAAATCGTCGCAGATCTGGAGCGCTATGCCGATCGGCTCGGCGATGACTTTTCGCTGTCTCCCCTTCTGGTTAAGGCGGCGCGCGATGGCCGGTCGCTTGACGAGGCCAGGGCCGGATGAGCGACATGCTGGCGCGTTTGCAGGCCGACAAGGGGGTCACACACCATTCGGATTGGTTGACGGTCGATCAGGCGATGATCGACCGGTTCGCCGATGCGACGATGGATTGGCAGCATATCCATGTCGATCCGGAGCGGGCGCGCGAGACCCGCTTCGGCGGCACAATCGCGCACGGCTTTCTGGTGCTGTCGCTGCTTTCCTACCTTGAGGAGAAGACCACCGCGGCGCGGCTGCCGGATATGAAGGTGGGCGTGAACTACGGCTTTGACCGTGTGCGCTTCGTGTCGCCGGTGAAGGTAGGCAGCCGCATCCGCTCGGTTTCGACGCTTAGGAACGTGAAAGAGAAGAACCCCGGCCATTTCGAGCAGACGCAGGACATCTGCGTGGAAGTCGAAGGGCAGGAAAAGCCCGCCGTCGTCGCGACGTGGGTAACCCAGTTTTTTGTGTGACCCTTCAGGGTCTGCCTAGGAGATTGAACATGCAGGACGCCGTTATCGTGTCAGCCGCGCGGACCCCCATTGGGCGCGCCTATCGCGGTGCGTTCAATACGACGCCGTCGCCGACTCTCGCCGCGCACGCGATCCGGGCGGCGGTGGCCCGCGCCGGCATCGATCCGGCCGAAGTCGACGATGTGCTGCTGGGCGCATCGTTGCAGCAGGGCTATCAGTCCACAATCGGGCGGACGGCGGCGATGCGCGCCGGACTGCCGGTCACGGTAGCGGGCATGTCGCTCGACCGGCAATGCGCTTCGGGCCTGATGACGATCGCCACCGCAGCCAAGCAGATCATGGTCGACCGGATGAAGGTCATCGTCGCGGGCGGCGTCGAATCCATTTCTCTGGTGCAGACCGAGGAACTCAGGATCGACGAGGACCCCGAACTGGTGGCGATAGTGCCCGACATGTTCATGCCCATGCTGCAAACCGCCGAAACCGTCGCGCATCGCTATGGCATCGGGCGCGAGCGGCAGGACGCCTACGCGCTGCGGTCGCAGCAGCGCACGGCCGCCGCGCAGCAGAATGGCGCGTTCGACGACGAGATCGTGCCTGTCGAGGCGACCATGACGGTGCGCGACAAGGCCACCGGCGCGGTGTCGTCGCAGCTCGTCACGCTGACCAGGGACGAGGGTGCCCGTCCCGAAACCACCGCCGAAGGGCTGGCCGCGCTCAGGACAGTGGTGGACGGCGGCACCGTCACCGCGGGCAATGCGAGCCAGTTGTCCGACGGCGCGGCGGCTGTGGTCGTCATGGACGCGGGCCTCGCCGCCGAGCGCGGCTTGCACCCGCTGGGCCGCTATGTCGGCATGGCGGTGGCGGGCACCGAGCCGGACGAGATGGGCATCGGCCCGGTGTTTGCCATTCCCAAGCTGCTCCAGCGCTTCGGCCTCACCATAGACGACATCGGCCTTTGGGAACTCAACGAAGCCTTCGCCGTGCAGGTCATCTACTGTCAGGACAAGCTGGGCATCCCCGAAGACCGGCTGAACGTGAATGGCGGTGCGATCTCCATCGGCCATCCCTACGGCATGTCGGGCGCGCGCCTGGTCGCGCACGCCCTGATCGAGGGACGCCGCCGGGGCGCGCGCTATGTCGTGGTGACGATGTGCGTCGGGGGCGGCATGGGTGCCGCCGGCCTGTTCGAGGTTCTGTGATGAAAGCCTTGCTCTCGGTTGATCCGGGCGGGCCAGAATCGCTGGTCCTGGCGGATGTCCCTATTCCCGATCCGAGGCCGGGCCAGTTGCGCGTGCGCGTGCTGGCCTGCGGCATCAACTATCCCGACGTTCTGGTGATTGAGGACAAATATCAGTTCAAGCCGCAACGGCCCTTCGCGCCGGGTGTCGAGGTTTCGGGCATCGTCGACGCGGTGGGCGACGGCGTGACGGGCTGGGAGCCGGGCGACAGCCTGATCGCGACGCTGGCGCAATCGAGCGGCGGGCTGGCCGAATATGCTGTGTTCGACGCGGCCGATGCGTTCAAGATTCCCGAAGGACAGGATCCCGTCGCGGCTGCGGGGCTGTTGCTCACCTATGCCACCACAATCCATGCGCTCGCTGATCGCGGCGACCTGGCCGCTGGCGAGACGCTGCTGGTGCTGGGTGCTGCGGGCGGCGTCGGGCTGGCGGCGATCGAGATCGGCAAGGTCATGGGCGCGCGCGTCGTGGCCGCCGTGTCCAGCGAGGAAAAGGCGCAGGTGGTTCTTGCCGCCGGGGCCGACGACGTCATGGTCTATGGCCGGGCGCCCTTCGACAAGGATCAGGCGCGCGCCCTCGGGCTGGCGTTCAAGGAACGGGTGGGGCCGGAGGGCGCCCATGTCATCTATGATCCTGTGGGTGGCGACTATGCCGAACCTGCGCTTCGCTGCATCGCGTGGGAAGGGCGCTATCTGGTCGTCGGCTTCCCGGCCGGGATACCCAAGATCCCGCTAAATCTGCCGCTGCTCAAATCCTGCGATGTTCGCGGCATCTTCTGGGGCGGCTTCGCCAAGCGCGCGCCGGACCATAACCGGCGCAACATCCTGCAACTGATCGACTGGTGGACGGCAGAGCGCATCACGCCCAAGATCGACCAGATTTTCCCTCTCGAACGGGGCGGCGAGGCCATCGCCCGTCTGGCAAGCCGGTCAGCGGTCGGCAAAGTCATCGTGACGATCGGCGCGTGATGAACGGCGAAGCGACCATTGGCATGTCTACGCCCCCATCGGTCGGGCTTTTGCCGGTCGCGTCCATCGTCCTCACGGGTCTGGCGAGCGCCGCCATCATCGTGGCGATGCCGGGCCTGCTCGCCGGCATGTCCACGAAACTTGGCCTGACGGACAGCCAGATCGCGCTCATCAACGCATCGGAAATGGGCGGCACGACCGCGACCACCCTTATCATCGCGGCATGGCTGAGCCGCCTCGACCGGCGCAAGGCGGCGTTCGTCGGGCTGGTTCTGATCGTTCTCGCCAATCTGGTTTCGGCATTCGCTTCGACATTCCTGTTACTCATTGGCGCCCGGTTTGTCGCGGGTCTGGCGGCGGGCGCGCTTCAGGGAATGCTGTCGGCCAGCATTGCAGCCACGCCGATACCGGACCGTATCTTCGCCATCTATCTGACGGCGAACCTGACGATGACCACCATCATGCTCGGCCTGCTGAGCCGCTTCAGCGCGGCAGGGCACCCGGAATGGCTGTTCCTGTCCGTCGTCGCGCTGGCGGTGCTGGCGATCCTGCTGCTCCGGTGGTTGCCCTCGGAACCGGTCACGCTGCAGCCCCAGGGGACGGCGGGCACAAGGTCCAGCCGGGGGTATGGCCCGGCGGTGCTGCTGGGAACGTTCATTCTGCTGGTCGGCGTCGGTCTCACCTGGCCGCTAGTGGGCGTGCTGGGGCTGGATCGCAATATGTCGGGCGAAGCGGTCGCCAGCGCCCTGTCGCTCGCGACCATAGGCGGGATCGTCGCGAGCCTGATTGTATCCGGTATCGGCGATAAAGCGGGGCGGCGGCTGCCCATATCGGCTGGCGCGGCGGGCCTGTGCGTCGCTGTGCTGATCTTCATATTTGACAGGGGACAGACGATCTTCGCGGCGGCGGCCTTCATCTTCATGTTCTGCTGGGTGCTGATCTTGCCCTATTGCGCCGGGCTGGTCGCCACGATCGATCCCAGCGGCCGCCTGTCGGTCCTGTGGGTCACGATGCAGTTTGCCGGCCTCGCCACGGGGCCGATCATCGCCGCCGGCCTGCTGCTGTCATCGGCCGATCTGCCCTTTTACGGCTCGGTTGTCTGCTTCGGCATTGCCGCTGCCCTGATCCTACATGCCGAGCGCGGATCGCGGTCGGCCCCCAAAGCTCTGGAGACTTCTTCGTTATGACAAGCACATACCGGGCATGGACGCTCGTCAAGCGCGCCCAGGGCCTGCCCAGCCGCGACCTTTTCGCGTTGCGCGACTTTGACGATGCGCCGCTCGCCGAGGGCGAGGTGCGCGTGCGGAACGTCTGGCTGACGGTCGGGCCGGCCATGCGGGTGCGGATGTCGGCGGAGACGCGCGGCTATCTGGCGCCCTATGGGCTGGGCGAGCCCATTCCGGGCTGGGCGGTCGGCGAAGTGATCGAGTCGCGATCCGCTGATTTCAAACCCGGCGACCGGGCCATGCACCAGTTCGGGATGCGCGATTACGGGCAGGGACCGGCGACCGCCTTTGAAAAATTGCCTTCGTCCGGCGCGCCCGAACATTATCTGAACGCAATGGGGTCCACCGGCTTCGTCGCCTATTACGGGCTCTTTGAAATAGCGAAAGCCAAGGCCGGAGAGACGCTGTTCGTGTCGGCTGCGGCGGGCGCGGTCGGCAGCACGGCGGTGCAGATCGGCAAGGCCATCGGCCTCACGGTCATCGGTTCCGCCGGCGGCAGCGCCAAGGGCGAGCGGTTGAAAGAGATCGGCGCGGATGCCGTGATCGATTATAAAACTCCAGGCTCGCTGGAGGAAAAGCTGGCTGCGGTAGTGCCCCAGGGTATCGACATCTATCTCGACAATGTGGGGGGCGAGCATCTCGACGCGGCGCTCGCCAGCGCGAACCCGAATGCGCGGTTCGCGATCAGCGGGATGATCGGCAGCTACAATCAGGAGCGCGCATCCGACACGATGCACCACCTCAACCGCATCGTAACGCAGCGGATCCATATCCAGGGCTATCTGCCCTATTCCGATCGCGCGGACCTGCTGGGCGGGTTTCGCGCACAGATGTCCGCCTGGATCGAGAACGGAACCGTTCGTCCGTGGCAGGAAATCCGCGACGGGCTGGAGAGCGTCCCCCAAGCGGTTGAGGAACTTTTCACCGGCGGTTTCTCGGGGAAGCCGCTCATTCGTCTCAACACCGAAGGCGCGCGGCCTTGACCGGCGTGGCCCCTTCGCCCTCCGCAGGCAGCGGAGCCAGCCATCGAAAGGATGACTTCATGACAGCCCCTCTCATTTCGCTTTCCGGGCGTGTCGCTCTGGTGACCGGCGCGGGTCAGGGTCTTGGGCGCGCCCATGCCCTTGCGCTGGCGCGGCACGGCGCCATGGTCGCGGTGAACGATCTGTCGCAGAAAGACGCCGAGGCGGTCGCGCAGGAGATTATCGCCGCTGGCGGACAGGCCACGGCCTGTGCGGCCAATGTCGCCGATCCCGCAAGCGTGACCGCGATGATCGACGGAATCGTGGCGCAGTGGGGACGGGTGGACATA
The DNA here is from genome assembly GCF_002894065.1 of Sphingobium sp. SA916. NCBI lineage: Bacteria > Pseudomonadati > Pseudomonadota > Alphaproteobacteria > Sphingomonadales > Sphingobiaceae > Sphingobium > Sphingobium sp. SA916. The sequence goes on along the minus strand of NZ_LXYF01000047.1, from coordinate 25,874 downwards.
CTCGTCAACAATGCCGGCATCTTACGCGACCGCACCTTCGCCAAGTCGACCATCGAGGATTTCCGAACGGTGATCGACGTCAACCTGATGGGATCGGTCCACTGCACGCACGCCGTCTGGAACCTGATGCGTGAGCAGGGCTATGGCCGGATCGTGTTCACCACATCCTCGTCGGGACTTTACGGCAATTTCGGGCAGGCGAATTACAGCGCGGCCAAGATGGCGCTGGTCGGCCTGATGCAGACGCTGGCGATCGAAGGAGAGCGATACGGCATCCATGTCAATTGCCTCGCCCCCAGCGCGGCAACCGGTATGACCAGCGGCCTCTATGATAGTGGCGACCTTGCCCGGCTGGGCAGCGATATGGTCGCTCCCGCAGTCGTGGCGCTTTCAGCCGGCGAAGCGCCGAGCCGGGCCATCGTTCTAGCGGGAGCGGGGCGCTTCGCGCGGGCGCATGTCACGATGACCAACGGCGCTTATCTGATCGGGGAAGAGGATATGGCGGCGGCGATTTTGTCGCAGATGGACAGGATCGGCGACCGGGCGGGCGAGCATGTGCCGGCGTCGGGACCGGAGCAGCACCGCAGGGAAGTCGCCGGGCTGCAAGAACTCGTGCGGTAATTCCGTTGCCGGACATGAGGGGATATGGGGAGAGGTTTCTGAAGCTCTAAAGGGTTCTCGATCTGTGCGATCACCGGGGGCTACTGGCCGGGCATATGCTGGCGCAGATGGGCGCGGACGTGGTGCAGGTGGAGTCCGAAGGGGGGAACCCCGCCCGGCGGCTCGCGCCCTTCGCACCGACTGGGCCGAAGGCGAGGAGTCCTTGTTCTGGGCCACCTATGCGGCGGGCAAGCACTCCATCGTCGCCGATCCCGGTGGGGACAAGGCGTTGTGGGATCGTCTGCTGCAATCGGCGGATATATTGATCGAATCCCGCACCCCTGCGGAAGGGCGGCCAGCCTGGTTCGATCCGACCGCGCCCGCACGGGCCGAGGGCAGCATGTCGATCTCGCGGTCGTGCAGACGCTGCCTCAGTGCACGCTGGGGGCGGTGCTCGCCGAAGGGGTGGGGCATGCCGATTTCGTACCGCGCAGGAAGGCGGGGGACGAGCATGTCGTGGACTTGAGCGGCAGCGGGTCGATCACGCGCAAGTCCAAATGGACGGTGTCGGACGGTCTGGCGGAGATGCACCTGGGCATCGGGCCAGCCGCCGGTCCGGCGTCCAACAAGCTGATGACATGGATGCGCGACGAGGGCTGGTTCCATCCCCTATTCGGCAACTGGGACTGGAGCAGGCTTCATGAGAAGATCATAGCCGGGGAGGTGAGCGGAGCCGATCTCGATGCGGTTCGGGCCTGGGTGCAATCCATTCTCGCTACGCGGCACAAGGATGAGCTGGTCGGCGTCGCGATCGAGCGCGGGGTCCGCATCGCGCCTATCCTGACGGTGGCCGATCTGGCCGAGAGCGCCCAATTTGCAGCGCGAGACTTCATCGAGACCTTTGGTCCTTTCGGTCCTTGCAAGATGCCGGGGGCTTTTGCCCGTGACTGTCCTGAAGGATTTGTGTGGCCTCGTCCCGCCCCCGGCTGGGCGAGCATGACATGGAAGTCGGGACGAGTGGCTCGCGGGGAGGCGGTCGCCGCCTTCTCCCGCTTAGGTTAGAGACGCGACCGGGCGACCGCTGGGGGAACTCCGCCTTATGGCCGGGACAATGATCGCGTGCTGCGCGGGATATTGGGCTATGGCGAGGATCGACTGGGCGCTCTGGCGGCGGTCGACGCTTTGGTTTGAACAAGGGAGAGGCCGTGATCCAACTCTATCATTGTGATGGCGCGCGTTCGTTTCGCGCGCCCGATTATCTGGAGATCAACCCGCTGGGGACCTTCCGTTCCTAATCGTTGATGGGGCGGCGATGAGCGAATCCTCCGCCATCACGCAATATTTGGCGGACACGCATCCTGAAGCCGGGCTGTCGGTCGCGCCATCCGACCCTGCCTATGCCGACTATCCCAACTTCCTGCACATGGGGGAGGCGACGCTCACCGTTCCGCAGACGCTATATTTTCGATATACGATGCTGGAGCCGTCGGAGCGCCGCAATGCCCAAGTGGCGGAGGATTATCGGCGCTGGGTCCTAAAGCGTCTCGAAGCTGCGATGGGCATGATGCACGGGCGGGACCATGCGTGCGGCGGTCGTTTTACCGCAGCCGATATCTCGGTGGGTTATGCCATCAAGTTCGCGGAGGCGCTGGGCCTTGGCGATGATCTCCCTCCGGCCGGGGTGGAGTATTTCCGCAGGCTCGAAGCCCGCCCAGTGTATCAGCGAGCGATGGCGGTCGAGCGGGAGAATGCAGTGGAATGACGCCGCCAGGCGCGTGCCCTTGCCCGAATTGCGACCATAAAATTGCGCGATTGAGTCATGGCGGGGTAGCGCAGGCTAGATTATCACCGCTCACCAGTTTTCAGGAAATCCTCATGCAGACACGCATCACTGAGTTGTTCGGCATCCAATATCCCATCGTTCAGGGGGGCATGCATTTTGTCGGCAAGGCTGAACTGGCGGCGGCTGTCTCGGAGGCTGGTGGCCTTGGCATATTGACCGCATTGACGCAGCGGACGCCTGCGGATCTGGCGGCGGAAATCGACAAGTGCCGCGCCATGACCGACAAGCCGTTCGGCGTTAACCTCACCTTCCTGCCGGTCGTGAACGCGCCCGACTACCTGGGCTATGTGAAGGTGATCTGCGAGAAGGGCATTCCGGTCGTCGAAACTGCGGGGAACAACCCCATCGAGCATCTGCCCGCGCTCAAGGCGGCGGGTGTCAAGATCATCCACAAATGCACCTCGATCCGCCATGCGCTGAAGGCGCAGGACATCGGGTGCGATGCCGTCAGCGTCGATGGTTTCGAGTGTGGCGGGCATCCCGGTGAGGATGACGTGCCGGGCCTCATTTTGTTGCCGCTGGCAGCGAAGGCGCTTTCGGTTCCCTTCATCGCGTCGGGCGGGATGGCGGACGGCAAGTCGCTCGTCGCCGTGCTCGCGTTGGGCGCTGACGGGATGAACCTGGGCACGCGCTTCGTGGCGACGCAGGAAGCGCCGGTGCACGATCGCGTCAAGCAAGCCATCGTCCAGGCCGGGGAGCGTGACACGCGCCTCATCATGCGCCCACTCAGGAACACCGAGCGGGTGCTGCGGAACCCTGCCGTGGATCAGGTGATCGAGAAGGAACGGGCGCTGGGTCACAGCATCCGATTCGAGGATATCGCCGAGCAGGTGGCGGGTGTCTATTACCGCATCATGGTCGATGGCGAGGTCGATGCGGGAGCCTGGAGTTGCGGCATGGTCGCAGGGCTGATCGACGATATCCCGACGGTGAAGCAGCTCATCGACCGTATCGTAGACGAGGCGAAATCGATCGTGGCGGAACGGCTGGCGGCGGTCTTCTGACGCTATCGGGGGCGCCGTTCAGCGTGCCCCAGGAATGACCGGCAGCAGGATGCGGGATGGGTACGTTTCGTCATGAAGCACCTGCTGATGCGCGATTTTCGCCTCGGCCAGGGTGCCGCCCCATTCGTCCCAGATGTTGAGGTTGCGCGCCCAGCGAGGGAAGCAGCTGCTGGTGACATCAAGCTGCAAACGATGCCCCGCCTTGAACAGATTGCTGGTCGGCAGGAGCTCTATACGCAGAAGATAGGGCTTGCCGGGTTCCAGCGGCGTCGCCGGACGAGTGGGGTTGTCGGGATTGTCGCGATAGCGGGCGCGGATGATGCCGTCGGTGATGAGGCGTGCCGTGCCGTCCGGATGCACGTCCACCAGTCGGGCGACGAAATCGGTGTCGACCACATCGGTCTTCACCCACAGCTCGACAAAGGGCGTACCGGTGACTTCGATGTCCTCATCCAGAATATCGGATGTATAGACGAGTATGTCATCGCGCTTCTCGATCACATTCTGGTCGCTGCCGCCCGGAACGCAGCTTACGCCGAACACCGCGCCGCCGCGCGTGGGCACGGGATTTGCCGGGTCGTAGATGAAGGCGTCGGGTGGTCCGCCGCTGCCCTGTTGCGGTGACAGGACGCCATCGCCCTCGCTCGTATTGGCCTGGCCGCCGCTCGACAGATACCAGGGCGTGACGACGGTGCGCGCTATCGGCCATTCTTGTTCGTCGCGCCACCTATTCGCGCCCATGATCCAGATCTTGACCGGCGCTTCCGTGTTCCCCACTACGTTCAGCTCGGAAAAATAACGGGCGGCGAGACCCATATGGCCGAAGGGATTGAGCGCCTGGATCGCGGCGGAGCCGGGCGAGATCTGTTCCCCGGTCATCTTGCTTTGGGGATGATGCGCCCATGGGCCGACGATCAAGCGGCTTTTCTGTCGCGCCGATTCGCTGCCGCCTTTGGAGCATAGGCCGACGAACTGGTCGATCGATCCCCGGATGAAGATGTCATACCAACCCGCTACGATCAGCGCGGGCACGCTGATGTTCTCATATTCGTTCGACCGGACGCTGGCCTTCATTGATGGATCGTTCGCGCCATTTTTGAGCAGATCGAAAAGCTGAGCGCCCTGAATGCTGTTCGCTACAGGCGTGAACCGGTCGAGCGGGAGATGGTCATAGCCGTCCCGCGCCAGCGCTTCGAGCCACGCGGCAGCGCGCGTGACGGCTTCGGCCTTGGCCTCGGGAGAGTCCCAGTCGCGGCGCATCAATGCTTCCACGCCGAGCATTGTCCACCAGTAACCGTTCAGCTCCAGCTCGAAGACGCCGCTACAATAGATGAAGGAGCGGTTGAAATGGCCCACCGGCACGATCGGGTTGATAGCCTGAAGTGCGGGAGGCTGTTGAGCTGCTGCCGCCCATTGAACGAAACCCAGATAAGATGGCCCGCTCATATAGACTTTGCCGTTGGCGTAGGGGAGGGCAGCGGCCCATTCGACGGCTTCCGCGCCATCCCGTCCCTCATCGACCCATGGCTGGAAATCATCCTTACCGTCTGATGTCCCGCGACCGCGCACATCCTGGATGATGGTGACATAGCCGTGCCGCGCGCCGTGCGTCAGGTCGGTCGTGAAGCCCGGCGCGACCGCCTTGCCATAGGGCGTGCGGGCGAGAATAACCGGCCATCGACCTTCGCCGGCCGGCCGCGCTACGTCGGCGCGGAGCACCGTTCCGTCACTCAGCGTGCATGGAACGTCATAATGGATCACCACGTCCTTCGGAGCGGCAGCCGGATCAAAGGACGACATGGTTGCAGACACTCCAGAAGCTTTGCATTTTTTTGGCAAATCCGGCCGGCAAAGTCCGCTTCGCCGGCCGGAATCTCCTGTTCATAATTCCAGTCGAGCCCGTCGGGTCGACTAGAAATGATAGCCCACCGACATGCCCACCTGGCGTCCCGGCTGATATTGGCCAAGCGCAAGCGAACCGATGATGGAAGACACGACGATGACGTTGCCCTTCACCTGCTCGTTGGTGACATTCTTGACGAAGAGACTGCCCGTCAGACGTCCATTGTCGCTCTCATAGTTCAGGAACAGGTTGAGCTTGCCCACCGATTTCTGTGAGGAAATGGGCAGGTTGAACTCAGTGAAATAGACGCGCGATTTCCAGTCGTAGCGGGCGCCGAGCGTGACCTTCCCCGTTGAGGTCGGAATATCATAATAGCCGCCCAGGCTGTTCGTATATTTGGGCGATTGCGGCAGGGCATTGCCCGACAGGTCGATCGAACATGGAACAGAGCCTACGCCCGTGCCCGGATCGCAAGTCGTAGGCCGCGACGAGTCGGCCGTCTGGAACTGGTCGAACGACGCATTCAGATAGGCGGCTGACCAGTCGATGCGGAAGACATCGGCCAGGCGCAGGGACGTTTCCAGTTCGACACCATAGACCGTGGCCTTGGCCGCATTGGTGACGGAGGAGGAGACGCCGACGATCTGGTTCACCTGTAAGTCGTCATATTTCATGTAGAAGGCGGCAAGATTGGCTTGCAGGGTGCGGTTGAAGAAATTGCCCTTCAGTCCCGCTTCGTAGTTCGCGTTGGTTTCCGGACGAAAGGATGGCGCCAACGTGCCCGCCGAATAGCCGCCACCCTTGAAGCCAGTCGAATATTTGAGATAGCCGTCAAGCGTGGGGTTGAACGCATAGGACGCGCCCAGTTCGTATGTCAGCCGATCCCATTTCGATGTGGACGACTGAAGCGTGCCGCCATTGATGAAGTTGTTATACTGAACGACCGACTTCTTGTCGCGAGTGTAGCGCAGACCGGCGAACAGCTTGAAATCAGGCGTGAACGCATATTGGGCCCGCCCGAACGCGGCATAGGATGTGGTGATGAGCGGAACCGCGCCGCCGAACACGGTGATGTCGTAGAGCGTGACGCCGCCGCCCAGAGGCGCTTCAGCGATCGGCACCTCGATCGCCTGTTCGAGGCGCTCGCGGAAATAGTTGACGCCCAGCAGATAAGTGAACGGCTTGGCGTTGTCGGAGGTATAGATAAGCTCGTTATATGTCTGGCGCGCCGTGTTCTTGAAGGATGCATAGGTATCCTCCGCCGCTGTGCCGTCGCCGTCCGAGACGTTCAGCAGCTTGGAGTCGGCGTAGGACAGCAGCGCCTTCAGGTTCCCGCCGCCAAGCGCCCAATTGAGGGTCAGGTTGGCGTTGAAAGCGTGAACCTTGCGATAATTGATGTTGGCGAACACTTCGCGATCGCCGACATCGCCGCGCGATTGCCCGACCAGGATTGCCGGCAGAGGAATGGTCGGATCGGGCGTTCCCTCCAGGAAGCTCGCTGGCCCGTTGGAATCGTCATTGGCATATTCCAGCAAAACTCGCGCATTGAACGAGTCCGACGGCTCCCATTTGATCTGGCCGCGAATGGACTGGTTCTTCGCATCGTCGAGGCGGTTGGGGCCATTGGGGAGGAGATTGCGCGTAAAGCCGCGATTATATGTCTGCTGCGCCGCGATGCGGCCGCTGAGCGTTCCCGATTCGTTGAGCGCGCCGTTGATGAAGCCGGAAAGCTGGAATAGGGCGGGATCGACGCCTGCCGTCAGGTCGAAGCCATAATGGGTCTCTGCCGTCGGCTCGTTCGGAACCACGTTGATGACGCCGCCGGTGGCGTTGCGCCCGAACAGGGTGCCCTGCGGCCCGCGGAGGATTTCCACGCGCGCGAGATCGAGGAAAGTGGCAAGGGTCAGCGATGGCTGGCCGATATAGACTCCGTCGGAATGGATGGCGACGCCGGAGTCCTGGCCTGCGTTGATCTGCTGGTTGCCAATGCCGCGAATTGTGATGTTCGACGAATTATAGCTATTGCCGATCTGAATGTTCGGGCTTGGCCCGACGAGATCGTTGAGGCTCTTCGTCTGGGCGGCCTCGAGCTTCTGTCCGGCATAGGCGGACACGGCGATGGGCGTTTTCCGGACCGTGTCGCTCCGCCGGGACGCGGTGACGATGATTTCGCCGAGACTTTGCGAAGACAGATCCTGCGCGGGCCTCGCTGTCGTGGCCGCCGGTTCGCTGGCTGGCTGCGCGGGTGACATGTCGGCCTGAGCCAGCGCGGCGTGCGACACGCATGACCCGCAGATGGCAATGAGCAATCGGTAGCGCAATTTCCCCTCCTTTTATTGTTGCTGCCACCTTTTAGAGGGGCTCCATATAGGCTTGGAATGATGGATGCCCACAAAGTGGAGGTGTTAATTTCTCGCATTCGACTGGTCTGTCTTGGAAAAACTGGTCCAATTCTGGAGAGAGCCCGTTTCGGGCATGAGAATTGGAGAAATGTATGGGACGTCAGAGGTTTACGCCGGAGCAGATCATAGCGAAGCTGCGTGAAGTAGAGGTAATTGTGGGGCGAGGCGGCACAGCGGTGGAGGCTTGTCGCCAGATCGGGATCGCGGAACAGACGCTATATCGATGGCGCAAGGAATATGGCGGGATGAAGGTCGACCAGGCGCGGCGAATGAAGGATCTGGAGCGCGAGAATGCGCGGCTGAAGAAGCTGGTGGCCGACCTCGCGCTCGACAAGGCGATCCTGCAAGAGGCGTCGAAGCTGATTTTTTGAGTCCCTCCGTCGCCGTGAGGCGATCGAGCAGGTCCGTCGCGCGTTGCCGGTATCGGAGCGACGGACCTGCCGTGTTCTGGGCCAGCATCGTTCGACACAGCGCCATCCACCGAAGGATGATGCTGACGAGCGGCGGCTGACAGCCGACATCATCGCGCTGGCCAAGGACTATGGCCGGTATGGCTATCGCCGCATCCATGCCTTGCTGGGCCAAGCGAGCTGCAGGTCAGCCTGTCGGTGGTCGAGCGTCTCTGGCGGCGGGAGGGTCTTAAAGCGCCGAAGCGGCAACCGAAACGGCGGCGGCTCTGGCTCGGCGACGGATCGTGCATCCGGCTGCGCCCGGAGTATCGCGGGCATGTGTGGTCCTACGACTTCGTCGAGGATCAGATGCACAACGGTCGTAAGTTCCGGATGCTTAACATTATCGACGAGTTCAGCCGGGAATGCCCGGCGTTGGTGCCGCTGCGGCGCTTCCGGTCGAACGACGTGATTGACGTGCTGGGCGATCTGTTCATCGAGCATGGGCCGCCCGAGCATATCAGATCCGATAACGGCATCCAGTTCGCTGAGCAGCCCTGCAACCGGAACACCGCCTGCCCGCGTCAAATGCGCTTTGACATGATCTGCGAGGCGAACGGTATCGAGCATCGCCTCACCAAGCCGAACCATCCATGGACTAACCCAGGTCGAGCGGATGAACCGCACCATCAAGGACGCGACCGTCAAACGCTTCCACTACGACAGCCACGAGCAGCTACGCGCACACCTTGCCGATTTCATCGCTGCTTACATTTCGGTCGCTGGCTCAAGACCCTCAGCGGCCTCACACCCTACGAATATATCGCCAAAATCTGGACTTCACAGCCCGATCGAATCATAATCAACCCGATCCACCAGATGCCGGGATTGAACACCTATGGTAGGTTGATCGCGCCTGAGGGCGCGCCCGGCGGACGCGCCCGTTCGTTTTCAAGCGTTTGAATTGTTACATCTTGTAGGACAAGCGCAGATAGCCGAACTGCCCCGGCACGTCGTAGCTGGTCGTGTCGAAATTCGCGCCGTCGCATGTTCCGCAAAGCGGCGGATCCTTATCGAACACATTGTTGACGCCGATTGTCAGGCGGGTGCGATGATCCAGCCAGTCAGGCGAGAAATAGGCCTGGATGTCCCCGTAGAAGGTCGCCTTCATGACATGGCCGTCGCTTTCAGTGACCTTGCTGAGATAGCGGCCAGTGAAGGACAATCCATAGCTTTCGGTCGAGTAGTCCAGCGTGGCGTTCGCCTTGAAATGCGGATAGGCCTGATCGCTCGCCCCGCACCGCTCCGTACCGGCGCACTTGATCGTCGGCGCGCCCAGATCCGCTGGGGGCTTGATGTTGTACTTCAGCAAATAAGCGGCGTTGATGTTGAGACCGATGGAGCCGTTGCCGATCATCTTCGAGCGGTAGTTCAGAGTGCCGTCGATCCCGTCGGTTTCAATCGCGTTGAGGTTCTGGAGCACGCCGTCGATGCCCGCGACCGCACCGCTGCCGGTACGGGTGATCGCGGCACAGCTGATCGGATCGGCCTCGAACGCGCAACGCTGGAGCGTGAGCGTGGCGGGCACCGAGTCGATCGCATTCTTCAGCTTGATCGTGTAGTAATTGACCTCGATGCTGAACGCGCTGGCGAAGCTGTCGCGTGCCCAGGCCGGGCTATAGACGCCGCCTGCGGTCCAAGTCTTGGATGTTTCCGGCTTCAGACCCGTAAAGCCCTGCGAGAAAACGCCCAACTGACCGCCCTGCGGTTCGGCATAGCTGCCGCCGGCAGGGACGCCATTGGCAATGCAATTCGCCCGGACGGTCGCGTTGGTCTGCCATGGGCTGCCCGGCACATTCGTGCAGGGATCGTTGATCGTCGCGTCAGTGCGCGAACGGCCGGCATAGAGTTCACCAATGCTGGGCGCGCGAAGGCTTTCGGCATAACCGCCGCGCAGGAGCAGGTCGCGGGTCGGCTTCCACAGGCCCGAAACCGTGTAGGTGGTGTTGCTGCCGAAGCTGGAATAGTTGGAATGGCGCACCGCGCCGTCCAGTTCCAACTTCTGGAAAAAGGGCGTGTCGGACAGGATGGGGATGCGCAGTTCGCCATAGAATTCATCGACATCGAAGCCGCCGCGTGCAGGGCTGGTCGGCACGTCCGCCCCCAGGCCCGCTGTGATGATCGGGTCGGGAGTATAGGATGCCTGCTGATCGCGATGCTCATAGCCGACAGCGAAGCCCACCGCGCCACCAGGCAGGTCGAACAGGTCGCCCGACAGGTTGGCAGTGACGTCCCACAATTCCTGTTCGCTGCGGTCGCGCTCGTCGAAGGTCACATAATCGAGCATTGCCTGAGTTATCGACCCGGCGCCGCCGAAGATATTGAACGGTACGCAAGCGCCGGTACAGGCGCCGACTGGCCCCAGTGCCTGGGCGAGCCTGGCGGCGTTGAGGTTGCCGGTGAAGACTTGGTGCGCATTATTGGTGCCATAGCTGCCATTGACGTCCCAATACCATTTATGGTCGCCGACATCGAACGTGCCTTCCAGCGTGGCCGCCATTGTGAGCGTATCGACTTCCTGGCTGAAGATGCGCGGTCCGCCCTCCACGAAGCGGCGACGGATCGTCGAATAGTTAGCCGATCCCGGATCGGCCGAGAGCGTGACGCCAAACGGATTATAGGGGTTGCTGGCATCGACCGAGATCGTGTCCAGCAGGTTGCCGTTACCCGCATCGGGCCCGATGAACAGCGGAAGGAACGCTGCTTGCGTGGTCGACTCGCGGTGCTGATAGACCAGCCTTGTCCGCAGGCTGACAGCGTCGGAAAATTCAAACTTGCCGTTCAGAAAGGCGCCATAACGCTTCGAGGGCGTCAGCAGATAATTATAAGGCGCGAAGTTGAAAGAGTCCGTTGCGGACACATAGGGGCGATAGTCGCTCAGCACCGGCGCGCGGCCTATGATCGGATTGCTCAACGTCAGGCTTTGTCCCAGCACGTCGTAGCGGCCGTTGGGCGTGGCGCTGGAACAACCGCCATCCGCGCAACTGCTACCGCCGGCGGCGGGCCATTGCGAGATCGAGCGGTCGGCGGTGCTGACGCCTTCCTGCTTCACATAATTGCCGCCAAAGACGATCGAGACGCGATCGGACTGGATGCCGTAGCTGGCGTTGATGTCGTAGGTGTGTCCGTCGCCCTGACGATAGGTGCCGAACTGGGCCGACATGTCGAGGCCCTTTTGCGACTGGCGGGTGATGATGTTCACCACGCCCGCAACCGCGTCCGAGCCATAGAGCGGGGAAGCACCCGACTGCAGCACTTCCACCCGCTCAATCATGCTTTGCGGAATGGTGTTGAGATCAACCGAGGCCGGAATGCCGCCAGCCGCCGATCCGTTGACGTAGCGCATACCGTCGACCAGCACGAGTGTCCGCTTGGCCCCCAGATAGCGCAGGTCAATTTCGGCTGAACCCGAACTCACGCCGGTGCCGTCGGGCGGCCCACCGATATTCCCCGCATTGTTGGTCTTGGTATTGAGGCCGCCTGCGGCGCTTGGGATACGTTGCAGCACGTCGGCGATCGAGGTCAGGCCGGTCCGCGCGATGGATTCCTGATCCACCGTGACGATAGGTTTGTCTTGTTCGGTGGGATCCCGGCGAATGCGCGATCCGGTGACGATAATGGCGTTGCCGTCATCGGCCTGCGGAACAGCGGACTGCGCTAATGCCGGCGCAGTCGCTCCAAGAACCGAAAGCATGACGCCGCAGTACAAGGTATTTTTCAATCGCATGATTTTACCCCTTGATCGTCGTTCCCTGGAGTGGAGTGTTGCTGCTCTGCTGCCGGCTGGCAATCGCACTTCTGTTGCGGCGCACAACCTATGTCGGTTTTTTGTAATATGTTGCTACTTGGCAACAAACTGTTCGTCGCGTCTTTTCTACGATTGAACAGGCCGCCCGTTTGCTCATGATCGTCATGAAGAGTTGATCGAAAAGCTGCAGATTGTAGCAACCCTTCTGGAGCGTAAAAGAGTCCCGCTCTCGCATGCGCTCGCTGAAGCATCGGCGTCAAGGATACGGTGGCCGTAGTGGCTTGAAGTATAGAGACTGATCCGGCATATTGCTTTCAGGTTAGACACACCATGAATATCTTTATCTAAAAGACTATTTTGATGGCTTTGTTATTTGTGGACAGCTTCTGTCGCAGCTCCTAATGGTGGATTTCGATGAGGCGAGTTATTTGATCGAGGTTTAGCGGCGACTGACGGCTGCTTTCTTAACACTGTGCATGGAGCCGTTATCCCGATTCTCACCTAAATCGGTCAGGCCGCAGCTAAACGCTGCGCCCCAATAGCAGATATCCGCAGTTTTTTGTGGATTTTGTGTGTTGCAACAGTCACCACTTGCTCAGGATTGTTCAACTGGAAAATGGTTAGCGCGCTGGAAGCGGTCATTCGGCAAGCGACCCTGATACGACATATGGCGCATGATTTTATCTGCCCGACAGCGGACGGGGAACTCTCGCTCTTCTCCGCCGTCGATGGACGCAAGGTCGTCTTCAACTCGATCGGCCTGGGTCTTTCCCCGTGGCTGCGTGTTGTTCGCGCATGACAACAGCAATCATGGAACGTTCAGGTGGCTGCGCCTGTGGCGCATTGAGGTTCGTAGCCCGAGGTGAAGCGTCACGTGTGGGCCTTTGTCACTGCCTTGTTTGTCATGGTGCCGAGGCAAATCAGGCTGACCTCGATCCCGGTGCGTCCCAATGTGCGATATTCCATTCCGTATCCCTGTAGAAGCTGGCCTCCGCCCATTCTCCTTAGACGCTGGAGGCGGCAGGACACTCAAGATAATTTCATAAAGCGTTGAACAAGCCTGTTTTCACGGTCGCCGGAGCCCGGCGGAACGGGAGAATGGCCGCGCGGCCGCCGATCGTTTCGCGCTGTGCGCGCTCCGGGCCGTGAAAGGACCGATTGCGGCCCTCCGTTCCGCCCGCTAAGGTCCCTATGGTTCTTTGTCATCGAAGGATCACCGAACGCCCTTGTCCAGCCGGGACGTCCGACAGGGATGACCGGCGCCGCGCCGAACCGCGCTTTTCTCCAGAGCTGGATATGCCCGCCACCGTGCCTGATTTACCTGACCCAGCGGATGCGCTTGCCAAGGTCGGTCGCCGCCTGGATGCCCGCAGCCTGGCGCCCGCGACCGCCGGCAATTATTCCGCCCGGCTGGCCGACGGGACGATCCTCATCACCCGGTCGGGGGCGCATAAGGGGCGCCTCGATGCAGCGCAGTTCATGCGCGTGGCGGTGGACGGCACGGCCATCGACGCGGGCCGGTCCTCTGCCGAGACGTTGCTGCACTGCCTGATATATGCCGTCGATCCCGCCGCCGGGGCGGTGCTCCACACCCACTCCGTCGCTGGCACGGTCCTCAGCCGCGCGCTGGCCGGCCGGGACGGGATCGAGCTGGCCGGATATGAGTTGCTCAAGATTTTTCCGGGCGTCGCGACCCATGAGGCGAGCGTTACCCTGCCACTGGTGGACAACAGCCAGGACATGCCCGCGCTCGCCGCCCTGCTGCGGCCGATATTGCTGGCGCAGGAGCGGCTGGTGCCGGCTTTCTACATTCGCGGCCACGGGCTTTACGCCTGGGGGCCGACGCTGGACGCGGCCGAGGCGATGGTGGAGGGGTGCGAATTCCTGCTGGCCTGCGCCTGGGAAGAGATGAAGCTGAGGGGAGGGGGCCGATGACCAGGCTGATCCAATATGACGACAGCCCGCCGCATGGAGCGCGGGGCCGGTTGGACGATCACGGCGCGATCGCCGCCATTCTGGAGCCGACGGGCGTGCGGCTTGAGCGGTGGGAGGCGGGCGCGACGCTCTCGCCCGACGCGGCGGATGCCGAGATCATGGCCGCCTATGCGGAGGACATAGAGCGGCTGAAGGCGCGGGGCGGCTACCGGTCCTGCGACATCGTCAAGATGACCCCGGACCATCCTGACCGCGAAGCCATGCGTGCCAAATTCCTGGCGGAACATGTGCATGACGATGATGAAGTCCGCTTCTTCGTCGAAGGAGCGGGCCTGTTCTACATTCGCTTCGGCGGCACGGTCCATGCGCTGGAATGCACGGCGGGGGACCTGATCGTCCTGCCCGCAGGGACGCCGCACTGGTTCGACACCGGGGAGCGGCCGCGTTTCACGGCCATCCGCCTGTTCACGACGCCGGAAGGCTGGGTCGCGCGGTTCACGGGCGATGAGATCGCCCGCGCCGTCCCCCTCTATCAGGGGGCGGCATGAGGCCGGGCGCAATCGTCACCGACATAGAGGGCACCACGTCCAGCATCGCCTTCGTCCATGACGTGCTTTTCCGCTATTCCGATGCGCGGCTTGAGCGCTTCCTCACCGATCGTCCGGACGCGGCGGCGGCGATATTCGATGCCGTGCGCGCGGAAGCGGGCACGGACCTGGACCGGCAGGCCTGCATCGCCCTTCTGCGCCAATGGCATGATGCCGACCGCAAGATCGGGCCGCTCAAGCAATTGCAGGGCATGATCTGGGCGGACGGCTATGCGCAGGGGCATTTCACCGGCCATGTCTATCCCGACGCGGCCGAAGGGCTGCGCCGCTGGCATGACGCGGGCATTGCCCTGCATGTCTATTCGTCGGGGTCCGTGGCGGCGCAGAAGCTGCTCTTCGGGCATAGCGATCATGGCGACCTGACGCCGCTGTTCGCGGGCTATTTCGACACGGCGGTCGGCGGCAAGCGGGAAGCGCGCTCCTATCGCGCCATTGCCGAAGCGCTGGACCGCCCGCCCGCCGAGATATTGTTCCTCTCCGACACGCCGGAGGAACTGGCGGCGGCGACGGAGGCGGGCCTTGCCGTGACGCTGCTGGCGCGCGACGGGGCACCGGCCGACAGCCGCTTTCCCATAGCCGACAGCTTCGACGCCATCGGATGGCAGGAGGATCGCCGATGAGCTACACCGCCCTGGACGAACGCAGCGTCGGCCCCTTTCTGGCCGATATAGCCCCCATTGCCGAGCGTCTGGGCGGCAGGCCAGGCGATTGGACGGTGGCGGAGGTCGGGGACGGCAATCTCAATCTCGTCTTCCTGGTGACCGGGCCGTCGGGGGGCGTCGCCGCCAAGCAGGCGCTGCCCTATGTGCGCATGGTGGGCGAAAGCTGGCCGCTGCCGCTGTCGCGCGCCTATTATGAGCGTCTCGCCCTGGCCGATCAGGCCGCCCATGCGCCTGCGCGCGTCCCCGCGCTGCTGCATCATGACGATGCCATGGCGCTCACGGTGATGGCGTTGCTCAAACCCCACCGCACCTTGCGCGGCGCGCTAGTCGAAGGGGAACGCTACCCGCTGCTTGCCAGTCATCTGGCCGAATTCCTGGCCGATACGCTGTTCTTCACCTCCGACCTCGCCGTGCCGGTGGTGGACAAGAAGGCGCGCATCGCCGCCTATCTGGGCAATACGGCCATGTGCCGGATCACAGAGGACCTGATCTTCGACGAACCCTATTTCGACGCGCCCATGAACCGTCATACCCGGGGGCTGGAGGACATCGTCGCCGCCTTCCGGACGGACGTGCCCCTCCGCCTTGCCGCGCAGCGGATGAAGGCGCGTTTCCTCGCCGCGCCGGAGGCGTTGCTGCATGGCGATCTCCACACCGGATCGGTGATGGTGACGGCGGACGATACGCAGGTGATCGATCCCGAATTCGTCTTTTACGGGCCGATCGGCTTCGATGTCGGCATGGTGCTCGCCAATCTCTGGATGGCCTATCTCGCCCAGCCCGGCCAACGTCCGGCGGAGCGGCCCGACCCCTGGCTGCTGGACCAGTCCGAAACATTGTGGAAGGGCTTTGCAAAGCGCTTCACCGGGCATGGGAACGCCCTCGATCCCCAGGCGGACCATGGCGCGCTGCATGCGCTTGCCAAGGGCGATGCCGATCTGCGCGCGGCGGCGATGGAGGATGTGCTCGCCGGCATCTGGACCGACGCTCTGGGCTTTGCCGGTTGCGAGATGATCCGGCGCATCCTTGGACTTGCCCATGTCGCTGATTTCGAAAGCATCGCGGATGAAGCCTTGCGCGCCGATTGCGAGCGCCGGGCGCTCCAGATCGCGCGCAGGCTGCTGGTCGATCGCGCCGCCTTTCCCGGCATCGCCGCCGTGTCGCATGCAATCCGGCTGGACAGGGCGCCCGCATGAGGCTGGAGGGCAGGGCCACACGCTCCATATGGCTGGAGCCGGATGGATGGAGCGTCGGCATCTTCGACCAGCGGCGCCTGCCCTGGGCGTTGGAGCGGCTGGTCCTGAAAACGCCCGGACAGGCGTTCGACGCCATAGCCGACATGGCCACGCGGGGCGCGCCGCTGATCGGCGCCGTCGCCGCCTATGGGCTGGCGCTGGCCTTGCGCGAAGACCCGAGCACCGCGTCGCTGGAGCGCAGCTTCGCCCATCTCGCCTCGGCGCGCCCGACGGCGGTCAACCTGCGCTGGGCGCTGGAGAGGGTGCGGGCCGCCGTCGCGGAACGCCCGGCCGACGAACGGGCGGCGCTGGCCTATGCACAGGCCGCCCGCCTCTGCGACGAGGATGTCGCGGCGAACCGGGCGATAGGCGAAGCCGGCCTGCCCCTCATCCGGGAAATCGCCGCGCGCAAGGACGGGGAACCGGTCAATATCCTCACCCATTGCAATGCCGGCTGGCTGGCGACGGTGGACTGGGGCACGGCGACCGCGCCCATCTATCTCGCGCATGACGAGGGCCTGCCCGTCCATGTCTGGGTGGATGAGACGCGACCCCGGAACCAGGGCGCGCTGACCGCTTTCGAACTGGCGGGCCACGGCGTCCCGCACAGCGTCGTGGTCGACAATGCCGGCGGCTTGCTGATGCAGCAGGGCAGGGTGGACATGGTCATCGTCGGCACCGACCGGGTGACCGCCAATGGCGATGTCTGCAACAAGATCGGCACCTATTTGAAGGCGCTGGCGGCGCAGGCGCATGGCATAGCCTTCCACGTCGCGCTTCCTTCCAGCAGTTTCGATCCCGCGACGCCGGACGGCGCGGCCGTGCCGATCGAGCAGCGTGCCTCCGACGAGATACGCTTCATCCCCGGTCCCGATGATCATGGCGCGCAGACCCGCGTCGGCATCACCGCATCGCCCGCCTTCAACCCGGCTTTCGACATCACGCCAGCCGGCCTGGTCACAGGCTATGTCACGGAAAAGGGCTTGATCAGGGACGCGGCGGGCCTTCTCACGCTCCGTTGACCGGTACCGGGCTGAGCGGCTTGACCTCGCGAATGACGACCAGCGTCTTGAACGTGCGGATGCGGTCGTTGGCGGCGAACAGGCGCTGCGCCAGATCGTCATAGCCCTCCATGTCGCGCGCCACGATGCGCAGCGCGAAGTCATGATCCCCGGTGACGTTCCAGGCCTCCAATATCTCGGGCTCGTCGCGGAATATCTCCATCATCTCGTTCATCGTGTGCGCGCTTTCGCGTTCCAGCGAGACGAGGACGATCATGGAGAGGGGCCAGCCCAGATTCCTCGGCCTGACGATGGCGATCTCGCGCTCGATCACTCCGATCGCGCGCAGGCGCCGAATGCGGCGGTAGCAGGCGGGCGGCGACAGGCCGACGGTTTCGGCGAGGGCGGAGACCGGTCGCTGCGCATCGGCCTGCAACAGTTCGACCAGTTTCCGGTCGAAGGAATCGAGGAGATCGTTTTTCATCGCCCTCAAAGGATAGGCGATAAATTTTATCGGAAAAGCGACAAAATCGAACGCACTTATCGCATGCGTTGCGCTAGCTATGCCGCGTCCGTCCATCCATATTCGAGTGTTGCATGTCCAGCGTTGCCGCGCCCCGCCCCCTTTCCACGCGCGTGGATCCTGTCGCCTTCGGAGCGCTCTCCCTCTCCCTTTTGTCGGTCACTTCCGGCGCGTCGCTGGCCAAGCGGCTGTTCCCGCTCGTCGGGCCGGAGGGAGCGACGACGCTGCGCCTCATCGTCGGCGCCGTGATCCTGTCGCTGGTGTTCCGGCCGTGGCGGCTGGACTGGCGGGCGGGCTGGCGGCCGCTGCTGGCCTATGGCGTGGTGCTGGGCGTCATGAACCTCTCCTTCTACAATGCGCTGGCCTATATTCCCCTGGGGCTGGCGATTGCGATAGAGTTCACCGGCCCCCTGACGGTCGCCCTGCTCACCTCCCGGCGGAAGCTCGATTTTCTCTGGATCGGCCTTGCGGTGCTGGGCCTGGCCAGCCTGCTGCCGCTCTGGGGCGCGGCGTCCCAGCTCGACTGGCGCGGCATTGCGCTGGCGCTCCTCGCCGGCGCGTGCTGGGCGGGCTATATCCTGATCGGCCGGCATGCAGGCCGCATGCACGGAGCGGCCGCGTCCGCCGGCGGCATGATCGTCGCCACCCTGCTCATCGCGCCGGTGGGATTGGTCCATGCCGGTGCCGCGCTGCTGACGCCGCAGGCGCTGCTGCTTGGCGTGGCGGTGGGCATCGTGTCCAGCGCCATCCCCTATTCCCTGGAGATGGTCGCCCTGCCCAGATTGCCGTCCAACACATTCGGCATCCTGATGAGCGCGGAGCCGGCCGTCGGCGCGGTCATGGCGCTGATCCTGCTGGGCGAGGTGCTGACGCTGTCCCAATGGTTCGCGATCGGCCTCATCATCTGCGCGTCCATCGGCACGGCGGTCACCGCCCGGGCGGGCGAGGCGATGGAGCAGCCCTGATCGCCCGGCGGCGCAACCGGAAGGGCGGCTGACCTATGTGGCGCAAGGGCCGGGCGACGATTGCCGTCACCGGCGGCAAGCGGATCCTGTAGCGGCGGCGCACCGCCATCGGGCACAGTGAGCCTCTGCCCGGCCAGACGCATGCGGAGATCGTTGGCAGCCTCGACGATGGCGAAGCCTTGCAGGCGATGGCGATCGCGGCGCGCGGATGGAGGTCGCTGCCGCATCCCGTTGCGATCCGCAGTCTGCCGGCCCAGCGGGATGGCGGGCCGAACAGGGAACCAATGCCGGGTGCGGTCCATTCCACATCCATGCACATCATCAGCAAAGCCGCCGCCATGCCCGCGACCGGATCGGCAGGAACCGGATCATGAGCAGGGGACGGGACGCGACCTCGCCCTGGCGGATGCCCGCAGGCGCGTGGAAGGACGTGCTCATGCGCACATGGAAGGAAAGCGCGGCGGACAATGTCGGGCTGGTCGCTGCGGGCGTGTCATTCTATGCCTTCCTGGCGTTGCTGCCCCTGCTCGGCGCCATCGTGCTGACCTATGGGCTGGTTGCCGATCCGCAGACGGTGACGCAAAACATGGCGGCGATGACGCGGGTCATGCCCACGGACATCGCCCGCTTCATCGGCGAACAATTGATGTATGTCGTCCAGACCTCCGGCGGGAAGAAGGGGCTGGGCGTGCTGGTGGCGCTGGCGCTGGCGCTGTTCAGCGCGCGCAATGGCGCGGCGGCGATCGTGACGGCGCTCAACATCGCCTATGAAGAGGAGGAGAAGCGAGGCCTGGTAAAGGTGAACCTGCTGGCGCTTCTCATCACGGCCGGGGCCGTCGCGATGGCCGTATTCGCCCTGCTGTCCATGACCGTCCTTGCCTATGTCGAGGCCTGGCTGCCGTCCTCGCCGGTCCTTGCCATGCTGTCCAGGCTCATGTCCTACCTCCTCCTCGCGCTGGCGGCGGCGGGAGCGGCGGCGACGCTCTACCGCTTCGGTCCGTCGCGCGACCGCGCTCGCTGGATGTGGCTGACCCCCGGTTCCCTGTTCTTCGCGGCGGCATGGGTGCTGCTGACGCTCGGCTTTGGAATATATGTGGCGAATTTCGGCAATTACGGGGCCACCTATGGATCGCTGGCGACCGTCATCATTTTGCTGACCTGGCTTTATCTGTCCAGCTACATCCTGATCTTCGGCGCGGAACTCAATTCGGAACTGGAGCACCAGACGGCGCGCGACACGACCGAAGGCGACGAACGCCCGCTGGGGCAGAGGAACGCCTGGGCGGCGGATCATGTCGCGCAGGGAACGCGGGCGGGCGAAGATGGACCAACCCAAGTTACCAAATTGGGTTAGTCCAAATCTTCGTTGCAGGATCATCGATATTCATGATCTTTTGACGGTCCATCCAAATATCGATTCACCGCAAATCAGGGAAAAGGCACGGAACCGCGCCGGTTTCATACTGTTCATCCCGTACAGCCCAGGAGATGAACTTATGCAGACGCCATCCGATGATCGGAACGACTTGCGCAGCGAACTGCGCAACGATGCCGAAAACCTGACCAGTGCCGCGACCGACCGCCTCCATGAAGAGGTGGACGCGCGCAAGAGCCCGCTGGTCGATCAGGCCAAATCGGTCTCCGCCGCGCTCGACCGGGCAGCGGGCGAACTGGGCGAGGGCGCGATGCCGTCCTGGATCAGATCAACGCTGGAACAGGGCGCGCAGCAGATGCGGCGCCTTGCCGAAACCATCGAGCAGAAGGACTCCCGGGAACTGGCGGGCAGCATCCGCCACCTGGCCCGCGACAATCCCGTGACCTTCCTGACCGCCTGCGCGGCGGCGGGATTTGCCGCCAGCCGCATCTTCCGGGCGGAGGCGGACGGCAGCGCCGCAGGTGCCGCCATGGCACCGCCGGCGCCCCAGCCGCAGCCCTATACGACCGTCACGACGCCCGTGCCGCCTTCCGGAACGGGAGGGGTGATATGAGCGACCCGCAACCGGACCGCGCCAGCGTCGCCGGAGCCGGCGGCGGCAGGGACGAGGACATAGCCTCGCTCCTCCGCGCGCTGATGGGGCAGGGGACGCATCTGGCCGAACAGCAGATCGCTTTGTTGAAGGCCGAAGTGCGGGAATCCGCCACCAGCGTGAAACTGGCCGTCGGCTCGGTCGCGGTCGCGGCCGTGGTCGGCATCGCCGGGCTTGGCGTATTGCTGATGGGCCTTGCCTATCTGCTGGCCGACGCCATCGACCATCTGGGCTTTGCTACGCTGATCGTCGGCATCGTCGCCCTGATCGTCGCCTTCATCCTCTATCGCGGGGCGCTGGCCAAGCTTCGCGCCGCCGAACTCGCGCCCGAACGCACGCAGCACGTGCTGGAACGCACACCCTCCGCCCTGCGCGGCGACCTCAATCCGGAGCACAGACCATGACCGACACGCTTGACCGAGATCCCGACGCCATAGCGCGCGACATCCGCCGCACGCAGGAGGATATGAGCCGCACGATCGACAGGATCGGAGACCGGTTGACGCCGCGCAACCTGTTCAACGCCCTGCTGGACAAGGCGGATGAACATCATGTCGACGCCCGGACGCTGCTGGACGGCGCGCGGCGCAACCCCATTGCGCTTGGGCTGATCGCCGCCGGCACGATCTGGCTGATCAGCGACAAGGACTCCCCATTCCCCAGCTTCGGCTCCGGCACGGGCAACCGCCATGTCGATCCGCACCATCGCGATTATGTGGCCCATATGTCCGGCATTGAGATTCGCGATGGGGAAGATGCGATCGCCTATCAGCGCCGCCGCGACGCGGCACGCGCCAACTATCTGATGCTCGAACGCCGGCACGACGAGGATGAGAGCAGCTTCCGCCAGCGGCTCGACGACCTGACCGACAAATTCCGGGAAAAGCGCCATGCCTGGGCGCAGGGTTCGGGGCAGGCGCGCGACGCCGCCGGACATGCGGCCACGCAGGCCACCGAAAGGGCCCGCAGCCTTTATGACGACAATCCCTTCGTCGGCGGCCTGATTGCCGCTGCGGTCGGCGCGGCGCTGGGATCGGTGCTGCCGCTCAGCCGGACGGAACAGGAAAGGCTGGGTCCGCTGGGCGAGAAGGCGCGCGGCATGGCGGCCGAACAGAAGGACGCTTTGGCCGAAACGCTGCGCGAAAAGAAGGACGAGCTTGTCGAGAAAGCGGATTCGACGCTCCAGCAGGGTGGACATTCGGCGTCCCGGCAACCCTCCTGACCGGGACGGGGGTGAGGCCGCGCCGCCACATGCGCATGATCTGCATCTGGCCGCGCGGTTTATGCACTCGCAAAACAGCCGCTTGATCTCCACATTGGCGCGATGAAAGTGTCGACCTTCGCCAGCGCTGAACCCGCCATCCTCAACCGCCGCCTGCCCGATCCGGTGCGGGCGGTGATTTTCGACATGGACGGCACGCTGCTCGATACCGAGGCGGAGCATCGGCGCACCATGGCGGAGGCGGCTGCCGCGCTGGGCTGGCCTTTTTCCGAGGCGTTGCAGCTTGCCATGGTCGGCATTCACCGCGATGCGAACCGGGTGATGCTGGCGGAGCATTTCGGCGCGGACTTTCCGCTGGAGCAGTTCTACGCCGACAGCGACCTGCTGTTCGAGGCGGCGTTGGAGGCCGCCATTCCGAAGCGGCCGGGCGTCGAACCGGCTTTGGCCGGGCTTGCCGCGGCAGGCATTCCCCTGGCCGTCGCGACTTCGACCGAGGCGCCCCATGCCTGCCATCGCCTCGAAAAGGCGGGCTTGCTCGACTATTTCGACGTGGTTGTGACGCGCAACGATGTGGAACGGCCCAAGCCGCATCCCGAACCCTATCTGCTGGCGGCGAAGCGCCTGGGCGTGGCGGTTGCCGATGCGGTGGCGGTGGAGGACAGCTATGCCGGGGTGCGTTCGGCGGCGGCGGCCGGCATCGCGACCGTGATGGTGCCTGACCTGCTCCCGCCGACCGACGCGGAACGGGCATTGGTCGCGGCGGTGCTCCCCAGCCTGCACGACCTTGCCGCCATGATCCTGCCCGCAGCGAAGGGCTGACCCTGCTCGTCCCGCGATCCTGACCCTTCGTCGCAAAGCCGGTTGCGTCGCCCGCGCTCTTGGAATTGGGGAGCCGATGTGGGACAGCGGAAATTGGATCGCTGACAGGAAGATACCGGGACCTTATGCCGCTGCCTAGCCGATGGAAGATCCTGCCCTGGGCTTGCGGTGCCGCCGGCATCGCGCTGTCGGCCGCATCGGTGCGGGCGGCCGATCCCGCACCGTTCGAGCTTGGCGGGCCGGGCCTGCGCATCACGGTCATGCGGGGCAAGGACGTGCTGCCCATTGCGCAGGTGCCCAGCCTGGCCGAAGGCGACAGGCTGTCGATCGGGGCCGACCTGCCGGAGGACCAGGGCGCAAGATTCCTGCTGCTCTCCACCTTCCTGCGGGGCGCCACCAATCCGCCGCCCAAGGATTGGATCAAGTCCGCCGAAACCTGGAAGAAGAAGGCGAAGGACAACAGCCTCAGCCTGACCGTGCCGAAGGGCGCGCGGCAGATGACGCTGTTCCTGGTGCCGGATACGGGCGGCGCGGAAGGCACGATCGAAGATGCGGTGCGCGGCAAGCCGGGGGAGTTCATCCGCGCGACGCAGGAACTCAATCAGGCCTCGCTCGATCGGTCGCGGCTGGATGCCTTCATGGCGGCGATCCGGGCGCAGGAAAACACCCATCCCGAATATCTGCGTTCGGTCGCCCCTGCCTTGGCGCGCAGCCTGTCGATGAAGCTGAATGACGAATGCCTGTCCAAGGTGGTCGAGCTTCAGGCCAATTGCCTGCTGGAAAATCGCGAACAACTGGTGCTGGCTGACGTGCACAGCAGTTCCATTGCAGAGACTCTGACCGGCGCGCCCACCGATCTGGCGCTGCAACTCAGTTCCACGCGGGAGGCGGGCTATGGCTTCTACAGCCCCTATATCGGCGTGGTGCGCGATCTGGCGAAGATTTTCGGCGCGTTCAGCAATCCGGAGTTCGACTATCTGCCGACGCTCAGCGTCCGGCGGGACGATGCTGCCGCGCTGCTGCTCAACAAGGCGCCCTCGTTCCAGAAGCCCAAGTCGGTGCTGGTCGTCGGCATGCCCGCGATCGAGGCCGACAGCCCGCCCCGCCTGCGCAGCGCGGCCAGCGGCCCGATCTGCGCGGCGCGTCCCGGCGTGGTGCTTCCTGTCGAGGGCGCGCCGCTCATCTATTCGACCGCCTATGCGCGCAACTTGACGGTGAAGCTGACGGCCGCCAGCGGCGAGACGATAGAACTGCCCGTGGAGGCGCGGGCGGACCGGGGCGGCTATGTCGTCAAGGGCAATGATCCGCTTCCTGCCGTCTTCAAGGGTACGGTGAAGGGGCATCTTTCCGGCTATTGGGGTTTCGAGCGGTTCGAGGGACCGGACTTCTCGCTGCAACTGCCCGGCGACGCGCGGTGGAAAGTGGCGGGCGAGGAACCGACGCTGGTGGTCGGTCGCGACAATGGCCTGACCCTGACCGGCGAAGCGCCTGCCTGTGTCGAAGGCGTGACCTTGCGGCAGGGGGACGGCGCGCCCCAGTCCCTGCCGTGGAAGGTGCAGGGGACGGACGCCCTGCTCCTGACCCTTCCACTGGCCGACCGCAAGCCCGGCGACATCAGGATAGAGGTCAAATATCAGGGCGTCGCCACGCCTTCCGTCCTGTCGCTCAAGGCCTATGCCCAGGCCAGCAGGCTGGACGCGCTCAGCCTGCATGCCGGGGACAACAGCGCCGTCCTTTCCGGCCAGCGGCTGGATCAGGTCGCCGCGGTTGAGCTGTCCGGGATGGTGCTGGCGCCCGGTGAACTGGTGCGCGACGGGTCCGTGGACCGGTTGAGCCTCTTGGCGAAGGGCGAGGGCGCTGCTCTGAAGGCCGGCGATCGGGCGACGGCGCGGGTACGGTTGAAGGACGGCCGCTCCGTCGATCTGGCCGCCACTGTCGAGGAAGCGCGCCCCCGGCTGGCCCTGCTCAGCAGGAGCGTTTCGCAAGGTACGGGCGCGGGCCGCAGCCTCCAGCTTTCCGGGGAGGATCTGCTGCCCGACGACGGGAGGCTGGTCTTCTCGGTCCGGGCGGAACAGGGGGCGGCTTTCCGACCGGACGATGCGCTGGAGGTCGCTTCGGCGGATGGGGCGAAATCCGTCAGGCTGGGAAGCGCCAGCGGACTTCGGCTGTCCGGCCCGGATGTGATGGTGGCGACCCTGGACCCGGCGGCGCTGGCGCCCGCGTCGGGTCCGCTGCGCTTCCGCCTGTTGCGCGGCGATGGCTCCAGCGACTGGCAGCCGCTCGTGACGCTCGCCCGCCTGCCGCATATCGATGGCGTCAGTTGCGAGGCGCAGGATTGCACGATCAAGGGCCGCGACCTGTTCCTGATCGAGGCCGTGGACGGCGCGCCCGGCTTTGAAAAGCCGACGATGGTCACGCAGGGCTTCACCGGCTCCAGCCTGTCCGTCCCGGCGCCAAGGGACGGCAAATTCTACATCCGCCTGCGCGACGCAAGGGACCAGGCAGTCATACTCGATCTCGGTTGACAGCCGCGTTCAGCGCTTGCGTCCGTGAGAGGCCCGGGCAAGCCCAAACCCGCGTCTCCTCTGGTTTTGCAGGAAATTTTCCAAAATCCTATTTTTCCTGTTGACCGACTCATTCGACGCGCCTAGATGCCACTCCACCGACGCGGTGATGACCTCCGGTTTTCGCTGCGAACGGTCGCCAATATCAAGGATGGCCAAATCCTCGAATGAAAGTTCGAGGATCGCTGGTTGTCCGCTTCTGATGTTCGGTGAAGCTCTTTGACATTGTTGATTGATGAAGGGACATGTGGGCGGCGGCTCCGGGTTCTTGCGGCTTCTAGGCGCAGGGTACTCGGTTAAAATAGCCATCCTCACAATGTCCTTACACACCATGTAAGATTTGTGCAGGAATGGCTCCTAGGAATGAGCGGTTTCGGTTTGGGATTATTCCTCCTGGATCGAGATCGGACATCAAACTTGAGAG